>CAYWYX010000018.1:26982-35015 GCA_964462735.1 uncultured Acidobacteriota bacterium
CCGTGTGCCTAACATCAAGTTCTACCTCAAATTGAGGAAGGAAAAATAGATTGAGCCCCAAAAAAAGGAAAAAGGTTTTAGTTGTAGGTGATCTTAATGTAGACATTATAGGTACAGGTTTACAAGCTTTTCCTGTTTTGGGAAGAGAAACTACTACTAAAGAAATGCGTTTAAGCTTAGGTAGTTCTTCAGCAATTCTTAGTTGTGGATTAGCCAAATTAGGAGTACCTGTTACTTTAATAAGTAAGATTGGAAAAGACGATTTTGGAAAATATTGTATACAGGCTTTAAAAGCTAATAAAGTTAAGTCAGATAATATTCTTCAGGATAGTAAACTCAAAACTGGACTTAAGGTGTCACTTAATTTTCGAAATGATAAAGCAGAGGTGACATATCCAGGAGCATCCCCTCATCTTTGCTATAAAGATATACCTCAAAAAGTAGTTCGTTCTCAGGATCATTTGCACGTTTCTTCTTTTTTTATGCAGACTGATTTAATTAGCTTTTTTCCAAAGTTATTTCAGGATGCCAGAAGAACTGGTATGACTACTTCCCTCGATCCAAATAGTGATAATAGAAACCAGTGGAATGCTGGTATTTGGAATTGCCTCGAGTTTATAGATATTTTGATGTTGAATGAGATGGAAGCAATTAACATTACCCGAGCTAAGAGTGTTAACCGGGCCTTGGAGCTTTTTGCTCAAAAAGTACCTATGGTGGTAATCAAGCTAGGAGTTAAAGGAGCTGTTGCTAAGAGCCGAGGGCAAGTGGTCCAACTACCAGCCTTCAAGGTGAAAACCATTGATAGCACTGGAGCCGGAGATTCATTTGATGCTGGATTCCTTTTCAGTTTTCTCAATGAATATGATCTTCGGAAATCGTTAAATGTAGCCAATGCCTGTGGTGCTCTGTCAACTCGTGATATGGGTGGGACGACTATGCAAGGTACTCTTAAAGACATCCAAAGGCTAATTCGAAGTCGTCGGTAAATATTCATAATCTATACCTGAATCCCTACCAGATCTAATCTAAAAAATTATTCTGATCATTGATTTTTTCTAGAGAAAGAATAAGTAGAAAATGGGAAAAATTGTTTTTAGGGTAGGATCATAAGTCTAGCTGAGTTGAGATTCTTTGAAGTGCTTGAATACAAAAGCTTATGTGTTCATTCAGCTCCATTTCTAGCTCAGTGGTTCCATTCAGAATATCCTCGCGGCTTACAGAACGTGCAAAAGCTTTATCTTTTAACTTTTTTCTGACGGACCTTACTTCTAAACCCTTAATTTTTCTATCAGGACGGACCAAACTTACTGCTGTAATAAAGCCAGCCAGTTCATCACAAGCAAAAAGAATCTTGTCTACAAGTGATAGTCGGGGACAATTAGTCCAGGAAGCATGAGACCTAATTGCATAAATTATGTCTTCAGGATATCCAAATTGTCTTAGGATTAGTGCACCTTTATTAGGATGATCTGGTGGGTTGGGATATTTCTCATAATCAAAATCGTGTAATAAGCCTATAATTCCCCATTTTTCTTCATTTTCGTTATGTTTTTCAGCATAAGCAATCATACAAGCCTCTACAGCGAGAGCATGCTTAATCAGACTAGGATTTTGGGTATACTCTAGCAACAGTTTATAGGCAGATTGACGACTTAACACAACAATTCTCTTTCAAACTTCAAATCTTCATGGGTAACGCTATTCGATCCGTTAATATTTCAAAGAATAACTTTAATGATAATTAATGTAGGATCTTAACTGAATTGATAGCTACGTCTTCATCCAATTCTTACCAATACTAACATCCACTACAAGAGGAACTAAAAGTTTATAAATCCCTTCCATCTCTTTTTTGACAAGTTCTTTCATAATTGACAGCTCATTTTCGGGTACTTCAAATACTAGTTCATCATGAACTTGCAGGAGCATTTTAGACTCGAGATTTTGTTTTTTTAATTTGTGGTGAATTTGGATCATGGCGAGTTTAATAAGGTCAGCAGCTGTACCCTGAATAGGTGAGTTGACCGCTGTCCTTTGTGCAAAGTGGCGGAGGTTTTTATTATGACTGTTAATGTCAGGGATTTGACGGTGCCGTCCAAACAAGGTTCGAGTACTCTGACTTTTTTGAGTTCTTGAGATGGTTTGATTTATGAAATTTTTTACACCGACATAAGTTTCAAAGTAACGGCTAATAAAATTCTGAGCTTCTTGGTTTGAAATTTGTAATTCTTTTGCCAATCCAAAAGCGGTTTGCCCATATATTATTCCAAAGTTAATAGTCTTGGCTCTTCTGCGTAACTCACTTGTTTGAAACAATGGATCTATACCAAAAACTTCAGAAGCTGTACGGGTGTGGATGTCTTCTTTTTTAAGAAAGGCATCGGTTAAAACTTCATCCTGTGATAGGTGAGCTAAGACTCGTAATTCAATTTGTGAATAATCAGCAGCTAATAGTTGATAGCCATCCTTAGCTATGAAAACCGAGCGAATTTTACTGCCGAGCTCTGAACGAACAGGAATATTTTGAATGTTAGGGTTACTGCAGGATAACCGGCCAGTTGCTGTTACAGTTTGGTGAAAGGAGGGATGGATTCTTCTGGTCTCAGGATTCACAAGCCTAGGTAGAGCATCAACATAGCCAGACTTCAGCTTAGCAATTTGACGAAACTCTAGCATCAAACGAGGAACTTCATAATTATTGGCCAATTGCTCTAGCACTTCAACAGAAGTCGAATACTGACCGGATTTTTTAAGTTTTTTTGGGGAAGGTAGATTCAAATGTTCAAATAGTACTTCTCCTAACTGTTTTGGTGAATTAAGATTGAACTGAGTACCTGCAACTTCAAAAATCCTTTCTGATAAATTTGCTGACACTTTTTCAAAATCCAGTGACATTTGATTCAATAAAGGTACATCAATTTGAATTCCATTCCATTCCAGTTCGGCTAAAACTTCTACTAAGGGCAAGTCAATTTCACGATAAACTCTATTTAAATCAAATTTTTCTAGTTGAGGCTCTAAACTAGAAAAAATCCTACTACTTGCTGCACAACGTTGACTTACTTCGAGGGGAATTTCTTCTAGAAAAGCCACAGCCATTTCATCTAATAGATGATTATTTCGGTTAGGTTGCAACAAATAAGAGATCAAAATGGTATCTTCCTTCACTCCCACTAATTTCAAGCCCTTTTGTCGTAAAGCCAGGTAGACAGGTTTAGCGTCATAGAAAACCTTTGGTAATTTAGAATCTTCCCAAAACAGTTTGAAATCTTCCAAGGTTATGTTCGAATCTTTTCCAAATTGAGCTATCCAAGTTGAAGTATCTCTAATAACAACTAAATTCTTCGCATAAAGATTTCTTGGATTCTGAAAATCAATGTCTAACCAGCAAAAAGAGGGTTTTTCACCTCTAATCTTTTTTAAGAACTGATCAACTTGAGGTGGTTGAGTAATATTTTCTAAATTGATAGAAATAGAATGTTTTGGAGAAATAGTACCAGTTGATTTTTTCGCTATCTCTTCCATCATTGATTGAAAACCAAGTTGTGATAATAGAGATTTTAATTGTTCTAGGTTGGGTTGACGGAGTTCCATGCTTTCCCAAGAAGAGTCAATTGGTACATCGGTATTGATGGTTACTAGTTCTTTACTTTGTATAATTTGCTTCTGGTGGTTTTGAAGTGACTCTCTATATGTTTTACGTTTAACCTGGTTACTTTTCACTAGGACATTGTCTATGCTCCCATACTGACGAACCAAATCCAGTGCACCTTTTGCCCCAATGCCAGGTGCTCCAGGGATATTGTCTGCGCTGTCACCCATAAGACCAAGAAAATCAATTACCTGATTAGGTGCAACACCAAAAAATTCCTCTACCTTTACAGCATTAAAAAATGTATCGGTCTTTGCTTGGTGGAGAACCTGTACCTTACTACCAACCAACTGAAACATGTCTTTGTCGTTAGAGACGATAACAGTTTCAAGATTGTTACGGGTAGCTCTCAGTGCCAATGTTCCAATAATATCGTCTGCTTCAAATCGCGCCATCTGAAAAATGGGAATTTTCATTGCTTGACAAAATTCTCTGATAGAAGGTAACTGGGATGCTAGATCATCTGGCATTTTTGTACGATTTGCCTTATATGCTTGGAAAATTTCATGTCGAAATGTTGGTTTATTAGTATCTAAAATAACTGCTAGATAATCTGGTTGATGTTGTCGAATTAACTTCCGAATCATTGAAGCAAAACCATAGACTGCATTTGTGGGCTCTCCTTGACTATTAGATAGATGCCGAATTGCGTAAAAAGCCCTAAAAATATGAGACATTCCATCTACCAAGAACAAACGTTTCAACTTGGTCTGATTTAGCGATCCAGATTTAGTCACAGGCTACAGGCCTTTCTATTAATAGGCTATCATCAAACTTCAGAGATATTCTGTCAATGTTTGACTGTTTAGCAAGAAGGAGACTGCTGATTCAAGGTTCAATGATTTTGTAGTGTAGTATTGTAAATAGTTATCGATATTTGCATCATACAAATATGGCAGAAGAGAAAGTTTTGTTGTTTAATGGATCTTCATTGACCTGAAACCCACCTCGAAATATAGTTAATATTAAAATCGAAGTTTGGGGAAATTATTACGAGGAGAACAGAATGAAAAGTGGCAAAAAGAAACATGAGTTTCAAACAGAAGTCAAACAGCTATTGGATCTTATGATTCATGCTCTTTATACAAATAAAGATATTTTTTTACGTGAATTGATTTCTAATGGTTCTGATGCATTAGATAAATTACGTTTGGAAAGCTTGACAAAACAGGAGCTTCTACCAGAAGAAGAATTTAAAATTTTTCTAAAAGTTGATCCACTTAAAAGAACGTTGAGTGTTGAAGACAATGGTATTGGTATGTCGAGGCAGGAAATCATTGAAAATATTGGAACAATTGCTCGCTCTGGAACCAAAGAATTTTTGGGTGCAGTCCAGAAAAAATCGGGAAAAGATGAGTCTATCGATTTAATTGGTCAATTTGGTGTAGGTTTTTATTCTTGTTTTATGGTAGCTGAAAAAGTTGAGGTAGAGACTCGACGGGCTGGAGAGCAATCTGGAACCCACTGGGAATCGACTGGTGATGGTGGATATCTAGTTCAAGAAACGGAAAAAGACGTAGCTGGAACCAGGGTAATTGTTCATCTTAAACCTGAGGATGCGGAAGCTGAACTAAAAGATTACACATTAGAGCAAACGATTAGATCAATTGTAAAGAAGTACTCCGACTTTGTAGCTTATCCTATTCAAATGGAGGTAGAACGTAAGGAAAAGGGGACTGATTCGGAAGGTCGAGTAAAGGAAGATGCTCCAGAAAAAACAGTAATTAGACAAGACACCCTTAATTCCATGAAAGCTATTTGGATGCAACCTAAGGATAAAGTTAGTGACGAAGAGTATAAAGAATTTTATAAGCACATCTCACATGACTGGAATGACCCATTGGAATCAATTACTGCTAAGCTAGAAGGTGCTTTTGAGGCTCAGGCGTTGTTATTTATTCCCTCTAAAGCTCCTTTTGACCTTCATTTTCAAGAGGGTACTAACCGGGGGATTCAGCTGTATGTGAATCGTATTTTTATCATGGACGAATGTAGAGACCTTATGCCGGAATATCTTAGATTCATAAGAGGCGTTGTAGATTCTGATTCCCTTAGTCTGAATATTTCCAGGGAAATGCTGCAACAGAATCACCAAATTAGGGCTATTCGTAAATTTTTAGTAAAAAAAGTACTCGATACTTTTAGTGAGATGAAAGACAACAAAAGGGAACAATACTTAATTTTGTGGCAGGAATTTGGGTCTTTAATCAAGCAGGGATTCTTAAATTGGGAAGAAAAGAAAGAACGTCTTTTAGATTTGTTACTTTATCGCTCTAGCCATAATGTTGAAACATTTACCTCGCTGCGGGATTATCTAGATCGAAGTAAAGAGGATCAAGAAGCCATTTACTATTTGACCGGTCCCTCTCAAGAAGCTGTAGAAAATTCCCCACATTTAGAGGCCTTCAAAGAAAAAGGTTATGAGGTTTTATATTGGACTGAGCCAGTAGATGAATTGGTAGCTCCTAATCTGGGTGAATATCAAGGTAAAAAATTTCAATCTGTGGGTAAGGGAGAAATTGACCTTGCTTCAACAAAAGAGAAAGAAAAGTTAGATGATCAAAGGAAAGAACAGACAAAGACTTATAGTAACCTTATGGAATGCTTAAAGGCTCATTTAGAAGAGGAAGTAAAAGAGGTCAGACTTTCTAACCGACTAACCGCTTCGGCTGTTTGTTTAGTGGGGGAAACAAACGATGTTTCTCCGGTGATGGAAGATTTAATAAAACGGTCAGGACAACCATTTAGTAAAACAAAGCGTATTCTTGAATTGAATCCAAAGCATCCTGTTCTAGAAAAGCTACAAGGTATCTTTGCTCAAGAACCTAAGGCAAGAGAATTAAAGGACTATGCTCAGTTATTATATGGTCAAGCAGTATTGGCAGAAGGCAGTCAATTAGCTGATCCAGCAAGCTTTAGTAAATTAGTAGCTGAAATGATGACTAAGTCTATTTGACTGCCCATTTTAATAGCTGGAGGATGGATTTTTTAAAGCTAACATTTCTAGTTAAAAATGTTGTCGCTGAATCACGGATGATTTACTATTTGGCAAAGTTGCGGATCATTGCTACTAGTGCTTTGATCTGTTCTGCTGAAAAATTCTTTTTGCTTCCTTCTCCAAAAGCAGGCATTTTAATTTGCCCTGTACCTGAACCTTTACTAATTGCTTTAATTAATTGTTCGTCACTGTGTCTGTTCTGCCATTTTTTATTGGTAAAGTCTGGGGTTTTCATCATTGATAATCCCTTACCGTCTGCTTTGTGACACATGGAACAATTTTTCTTGTATAAGGCAGAGACATCCAGCTTATCTTCAGCAAAAATATTAAAATTTGTAAGCCAAATCATTCCAATTAGAATGACTCCGAGTCGAAAATTCATCAAAACTATACCTCCTGAATAATTAAAATCAGTTTTTTCCATTTACAATAAAAATAATTAGCGTAGTTAGGTATACCCTGTAATTATTTTGCTTGTAGAAATTATAGTCTAAGTTTTATTGAAGGATCACTAGAAAAATCCATTATAAAACCTCCCAAGACCATACCACCTTGGTTGCTAAATAGTTTCCGTGTATTAGTTACTAATCTGATTATTTACCTATTTCTTGAAAGTTATTGGTATAGAATATCAACTATACCTTCCAAAAATTTGATTTAAACGAATTTGGATTAATCCTAGAAACATCTTTAAGGAGTCCTGTAAAAAGCGAACTTTGGTTCCTTCATGGTGGCTCCACCGAATAGGGATTTCTTGTAGCCTAAGCCCATTTATTTTAGCGAGGAAAAGGATTTCCGGATCAAAGCCAAATCCACTAATTCTTTGTTGTCCTATAAATGGAATGATTGCTTGACGTCTAAACGCCTTAAAACCGCATTGTGTATCTTTAAATGGAAGACCAATTAGTATCTGAACCAGCCAGTTAAAAATCCGACCTGAAAATTCTCGAGCTTTAGACTGATGAACTCCAATTAGAGAACGATCTAAAGCTCTTGAGCCAAAGGTGAGATCAGATTCATTGCGGAAGATAGGTTCTATCAATTTTGGGATTTCCTCTACAGGAGTTGATAAATCTGCATCAGTGAACAAAACTACCTTTCCACTTGCATGAAGAATACCTTTTTTGACACTAAAACCTTTTCCACAATTCTCGGAGTTTTCGATAAGAAGTAAGGATTTCCATTCTTCCATACAATGAGTTACACGCGCTGTTGTTCCATCTTGGGATCCGTCATTAACCACAATAACCTCAGTTTTCCAGTTCACTTTAGCTAAGTAATTACGCACCGTTTTTAAGGTATTTTCAATTCTGTTAGCTTCGTTATAAGCGGGAATAATAATTGATAAGTTAGGATTTTCCATGTTTCTTTATCTTGATA
>CAYWYX010000019.1:0-5279 GCA_964462735.1 uncultured Acidobacteriota bacterium
GCATATACGGTGAAAAACATTCGCAGCACAAGTTCTTTGGGGATGCAATGCTTGAAGCATTTTGGAAAATTCCTCAAAATTTCCGTTTCTCGGTAATGTTTTGATTGTTCTGTTTTTAAGCATGTTTTGATGTGACCAAACATGCGCATGGGCGTCAAAGATTTGGTCAGGCAAAAATGATTCTAATTCTTTTTCAAAGAAATCATGGTCTTCAGGTTTAATCATTGTTGCCTCATTTTTTGTCTTTTTACTAATCTTTAACCCTAAAGAATATCGATAGGGCCAGCAAATCCTGGTCCCCCTCCAGCTACATAACCGAAGCTAGCACCTGATTTTTTTTGACTGACCCAAAAAGAGTATAATTGCCCATTTGTCAGATGAAACCGGAATCTAACAGATTGCCCGGCTAATCGACTCAGATCAGCTATCCCCTTCCAATGAATTTGGCAGCAAGTGCCGTCTACTTGGAGAGGAATACAGTTGTTTTTGGAAAAAGGTTCAATTGGAACTCCCTTTTCGTTGAGAATTTCAGTCCGTAGCTGGCCATTAGGGGTCGCAAGGTTTACAAATAAATGATGCCCCTTAAAGCGGACTGGTTGTGTAGTGATGTAACCACTTGATTTATCGGCGTCCAAGGAAGCAAACCCGTCTCGTCTTAGAATGGCTAGCCCCGTATTACCTCCAGCGTACATGTCATTTCCTAATTGAGATGATTGACCAGACCATGCACCAAAGTAAAAGTAAAGCTTGTCTCCAACAACTAAACATCCTCCTCCTGCTGAATGAATGTAGCCTTGGTTCCAAGTATTCTTTTTTCGTGACGGGGCAATAAAAGATCTGCGATCAGGGCGGTGCCAGTGAAAACCATCTCGACTGTAACCCAGGACTATTTCAGTTAGTTTTGGAAAACCTTCTTTGGCACAAATCTCGTTTGGGGGCCCCCGATGAATTGCCAAGAGACCTATCATCATACTCTCATAGGCAACTGCATCGACATTATAAAGCTGTGTAGGATATCCTAAATCTTTTGCTGGCAGGTCCAATTCATCTGCACCGGCCCAATGAAAAACGTCTTCCTTTTTCCAAGCTGCGCCCTCGAGAAAATCAGGATGTTCCCTGTATCCTCGGATTCGACTTGATTTCGAGTCAAAAGTACGAAGACTAAAAACCCACATTTTTCGGAAGGGATTATAAAAAAAGGTACTGTTGTCACCGCAGGGTCCGGTTGGTGACTGATGGCTCCAGTGAATACCATCAGGTGAGGTGAGAACTTCACCACCTCTATAATTGTTTGGGCCTCTGAAATAGGCAAACATCTTGAAGCGATGGTCTTTCCTTGGGGATTCATGGTCTAACCAGACTCCGACGCCGTCTCTTTTATATCCTTTTCCTCTGACTAAGACTCGATTAGTTCCTGGATCTACATCTAGATTAGGTCTGGTCCAGGAGATTCCATCCCGACTGGTTGCATACGCAATGCCATCAAACCATCCTGCGTGATACCACATCTTAAACAACCCATCTACAGGATCGTAAAAGACTCCATCGTTAAATGGGCAGGCCACTGGACGCACCCCTCCATTCATTTCCAGAGTTGTTTCTGGTTTTAGCACTGGGTTTTCTGAATATAATTTAGGAAGATGAAAAGAACGATTCAAATTACTATCAGAAATTAGAAAATCATCAACAAACAATTGCCGCCCTTGGTTTATTGAAATTATTTTAGGACTTTTGACTAAATAAGGAGCGGTAATAGGTTTTCGGGAGGTTTCAGGGGAGTACTGAGGGGGCCAGGGTTTAGTTAACTCAATGCCATTGTAAAGTATCTCTGGCTTACCATTCTCTTGAAGTTCAGATCTACCGGTCAAAAAATCGGGTGCCGAACCTGTACAGTGAGACGAAACAACAGCGGTTACCAGACTACTAGAAAGCAAGCTAGTTTGTTTTAAAAACTGTCTTCTGTTCAGTCTGGTTTTCATGGGTAAAGGCTCTAAGCTCAAAACAACTAAGCATCCAAAAGAAAAAGTGTTCCATCATTAAGCCTTTTGGATGTGTCAGACTGGAGTGTTTCACGCTGGTTAAGTTGTTGGGGCTGATCTCTTTGACAAAAATAAGCTGTTATTGATCCGCGAGATTTTTTTGTCTTGTTTTTAACGCCACCATGCCAGGTATGACCTGTAAAAACTACAACAGAACCAGCAGATCCCGTCAGACGTATTTCATTAGGATGTGGTTTTGAAAGATCATTCATTTCATCTTCAGGAAAACTTAGTCCTAAATGAGACCCTGGTACGATTCGGGTAGCTCCATTTTCCGAAGTGAAATCATCCAGAAGCCAGATAGTGTTACAAGAAAAATGATCGCTTGGTTTTTTTCGGTCCCGCCACCAAGTAGGGTGCCAATCTGGATGTAATTCCTGATGACCTCCGCCTGGAAGCACTTCCCGAGAACAAAGGGAAGAAAGACGAAAACCTTCAGGCAAAACGTGGTGGACTGCAGCTAGTATGCGAGGATCGGTAATACATTGATCAAAGATAGAATCTTTATTAACTAGGTCGAGAACAATAATGGTACCTTGCTGAAATCCTTCTTTTATAAGACCCTTATCATTCTCTTTTTCGGCCAGGCTTGCCAGGGCTTCCTTGAAACGTTGGACTTGGTTTTGAGAAAGAATATTTGGAAAAGCTAGGTAACCTTTTTCATCTAGAAAGGATTTTTCTTCGCTAGACAAGACATTGTCATGAACTTCCAGTTGATCGAGAGCTGTCGCCATATCCATACTATAAATTTCCTCCTAGATATTTAACCGTTAATTCAATGTTTACTAATTGTGATTCCATATTTGCTGAGATATCTTCAGAATCAAGAAAGACTTGAATTAAATTTTTCCCTTTTTGGAAGAACGAGAGGTCTGGTTTATAAGTTACTGAGGTTTTTTGTTTCATATCAACTTCTGAAAATTGACCTTTAACTAAAGGGTGCCCATTCAACTCAAACTTTAGAACTTGTTTTATTACCTTACCTTTAATAACTAGCTTTAATTTTACATCAGTGGTCTCCTTACTAACCACTCCAAAGTTGTCTCCAATTTCAAGGTTAATCGGTAAATTTTCTCCAGGTCTGATGGTTTGAGGTAATGAAGGCTTTCCTGAAATATGAGAATAATAGTTGAAGACGGGACCATCTAGACTAAATATTTTATCTTTTTCTTGGAGAAAATTAATATTCCCCAGATGAGTTAAAATTCCGTAGCACAGCTTCCGAGCTTCGGTTAGGTCTTTGCCATCACGAGGGCGGGGATGAGTTAATGGTACTCCTAAGTTCCACAAGTAAATGCCATTAGCACCTTGATTGTACCAATTGGAGGCTAAACCTCGATTAGCCAGAGTAGCGTTTTTAGTTAAAACTTCATAGGTTGGTGGTTTCTGGTTAAGACAGGGGTACACAGGAATTTGGTAGTGTTTAGCCAAATTTTTTATTTTGGAAATATCGAGAGTAAAGGGTGCATAACCTCCACCGACGATTAAGAGGTCTATTAGATCTTCTTTTATCCATGTTTCGACATCTAGACCAATTCTTTTCGATAAAGTAAGTGTGTCAGGGATTCGAACTGCAATTAGCACAGGACGGTGACGCTGAGCTCCAGTTTGTTCAGTTAAAGATCGAATCCGACGGACAAATGAAGTCATAATCTCCATCTGATCACTTGTAACTTCTTTTCCTTCCATGGTAGGACTGAAGAAGACTGGGTGACGAATGAAGTCAAGCTCAAAGCCATCGATATTATAACGTTGGCAAACTTCCTCAAAAATTTCAAACTTACGCTGTCGAACTTCAGGATGAGAGTAGTCCTGAGCTGTTTTATAAAGCGACATATTGGGTTTACTATTTGTTTTTTTGACGAGAAACTCAGGATGTTCTTTTTTCCAGGTGGTAATCAAGCCTCTGACAAAACTATCATGCACGTCATTCATCCTTACTGAAGCCAACAATTCCATGTCATTTTTGTGTGCAAAACGGGTAACGATTTGGAGTGGACAATATCCATTTTTGATAAGGGTTTTAAGATTTTTAGCATACGGTTGAAAATTAGGTGGTGGACCGCCTGAGGCATCCCCGTGAATAGGTTGTACTTTACTATTGTACGAAGGGGCATCGCCCCAATTACTTAAAATTGACCAAGCTATTGTATCCACCTGAGTTCCAGCTAGATCTTTCAGGCGAGGAGCTAGGAACCCTTTTGGGGTAGAGGCTCCCAAGTGAGCCAATTCTTCTCCGTCATCGTTATATATCAGTCGGCGAGATTTTTGCCGGACGTCTTTGCGGGCAATTTTTGTCTGGGTCTTCGACCACGGAATGGTCTTAACAGCATTTTTTATCCTTTTTGCTGGTCTTTTTGGTGTCCATCTAATAGCAAAAAACTCTGAATTGCCAGTGACAGACTTCCAATCATTTCCAGCCTGGCTAGATCCTACAATCGTTAGAATGACGTCATCTTTCAAAACGACACTGCTGTTATAACTTCCAGTAAAGGTTGTGTGGTCAAGATAATAAACTTGGTCTTCCCAGGTATTTCCTTCATCGAAACTGATCATGGCTCGGCTGCCAGGTGAGCCTGGACCGTACCTTGTATCATGGACTACGATTACAGTACCATCGCTAAGAGCGGCAGGGTAACCATAAGTTTGACCAAATACGGTGGCAAGTGGGCGAAAATTTTTCCAGCTGTGTCCCTGATCATATGAATCCATCAAGAAAACATGCTTAAATGCCCATCCGGGTGAAATACTGCCCGTTTGTTTTTCTATATTTGGCGGATCACTGGGGAATACTGGACGCTGATAGCGTACAACGGCTAATATTTTTTCTGAGGCAGTTACAGTAGCCCCGCCTTCACTTCCCCAGTTATGTAATTTTGCAGGATTATGCCAGGTTTTCCCCTTGTCAGTAGACCGAAGGGTTCTGAGAAAACCACCACCTGAGACTAGTGACAAGCTGTTATCTTTTCTTTTTTCAAAAACATGGTTAACTACCCCTATACCAGCAAGTAATACATCTCCAGGAAGATTTGTGGTCCAATTTATACCCCCCCAATGACCTTTGGGCGGGAGGATTTCTGAGCGTTTAACCCAAGTGGAACCTCGGTCAGATGAAGCTGATACGATTATAGGTTCATCTACTTTTCCTCCTCCGCTATAAGCAATCATGGTGCCATCAGACAGGATTTGTAGCTTTGCATTGATTATAGAAGGATGTTTGGGGCTACTTGTCCAAGTTCT
>CAYWYX010000019.1:5379-34031 GCA_964462735.1 uncultured Acidobacteriota bacterium
AAAGCACAAAAAACATCGAATTCGGGTTAGAAAAAGTAATGAATAACTGAGGTAAATTGCTAAGAGGACTGTTAAAAAACTAGCAGAAAGAAATAAGAGATAAAAAGGTTCCACAAAAAGTAATCTACTTACAGTCCCGATTAAAATTGCTACATAAAAAAGTTGACCTAATAGTGAATTAGGAACTCCAAACACTCGGGCTCTGGGAGAAAAAATGACACGATTGCAGGTTTGCTGTCCAAGTCTGCATAAAGAGGGGATCCGACTGTCTGCTGGATCAAGCCAATTTAGTGATAAGGCAGTGAAGTAGCTAGAAATCAGAAAGCCAATTATTGCCAAAATGAATAAGATCATTGGAGGTAGTCAAAACATTTTTTAAAGCCCTAATTTAGATTAGGACTGAGTCTAACTAAATTTCAAAAATTACTACCAACTATCTCAATCTAACTCCCAATTATTTTTGTAAGAAATGATCATTGTTTAGATGAGGTTGATGGCATGTAGGAAGATTAAAACGATAGCTATTGGAACTAGAAACTTGAGGAGCAACAACCAAGTTTTATAGAAAATTCTCAGGTTGCTTCCAGAGAGAAAACTCTTGCTGCGTAGGGCTTCGTTCATACGCCAAGCTGTAAAGATGGCAATACCAAGTCCCCCAAAAGGAAGCATCCAGTTTGAAGCTAAATAATCCAATGAATCAAACCAATTTTTACCTATCAAAGAAATTAAGCCTGATCCGAAGATCCAGTTTCCACTACTTAGAGCTGATGGTATTCCAAATAACCCAGCTGCCAATCCGGCCGCAACCGTAGCCCGTTTCCTGCTCCATTTTTTTTCATCGATCAGATAAGAAGTGGAGACTTCCAGCATAGATATAGCACTCGTAAGTGCAGCAAAAACCAGAAGCGCAAAGAAAAGAGTTCCAAAAATTGTGGTGCTCCCCATCTGGCTTAAAGCAATAGGAATACTAATAAATACTAATCCAGGTCCTGCAGCTGGTTCCATCCCGTAGCTGAAAATAATAGGAAAAAGAATCAGAGAGGCGATCAGAGCGATGGCTGTGTCTAAGATCGAAATGGTGACGGATGCTGCTACGATTCCATCTTGGTTACGTAGATAACTGCCGTAGGTAAGCATGGCGCCCATGCCAAGGCTAAGACTGAAAAAAGCTTGTCCTAAGGCTTTAAGTGCTCCTGTCGAAGAAAAGTTCAGTGAATCAAATCCAAAGATAAATTGAAATGCTTGACTAAAGCCATCCATAAAAATAGCTTTCCCGAGCAGTATCAACATCATGATGAATAATGCTGGCATCAAGATTCTAGACCAACGCTCCACGCCCTTTGAAATTCCTTTGAAAACAACACCAATAGTCAAACCAATGAAGATCACATGCCAGAATAGATTCATTTTGATTGACCGGAAAAGCTGATCAAAAATAGGTTCTACTTCAGCTGGCTGTAGGTCTGCTAATTGCCCGCTGACTGAGAGCCAAGTATAGTGCATCGACCAGCCGGCGACGACACTGTAGAAAGAAAGGATAATAAAAGATGAAAGAAGTCCTAGATAACCTATCGACACCCATGGACTTTTGGTGCCTGCCAGCGATTTGAATGCTCCGACGGGAGAGTTTTGGGTGGAACGTCCAATCAGGATTTCAGCGATCATTATAGGCAGTCCGACCAAAGCCACGCAAATGAGATAGACCAACACAAAAAACCCGCCGCCATTTTCACCTGTCACGTAAGGGAACTTCCATATGTTCCCTAAACCGACAGCCGAACCAGAAGCTGCTAGAACAAAACCAACTCTGGATCCCCAGTGGGTTCTTTGTTTCAATGCTTTGACCTCAGAGAGAACTCCAAAACCTTGAAGTCACCAAAAGCTAATTTAAGGTTTTTAGGGTTCTAACTCTTATTGTTTGGACTGGCAGATATTTTTAATCATTTCTAACCAATTTAACCAATATGATGAAATCTAGGGTAAAATTATGCACACCATAACATAATTAAGCTGGGTTACGTAAGAAGACTATAAGTAGAGTAGAAACAAGCTTAATGTGTTCATGGAAAAACAAAGGTAAGAGTAGGTTGATGATTGATTTGGATCCTAGCTAGGATTTGTAGATCATTACTGTAAGGTTAGGTAAAATATCTTTCATTAACCTAATGTTATGATTATGAAATTTCAGAAAATCCTTAATTGTGAGATAATATTTTCTTGTAAAAGAATCAATCAAAATCTTTAGTTTAGGACATTTAGACTGTCTATTTGGACCATTTAACTCAAAAAAGAACCATTTTCTGAAATGTGTTCCTAGTATAACAGGCTAAGTATGATAAAATCTGCAACGTAATAATTTTAAAGGTTTATAATTAGTCAATACGGTTAATAATGGGTTAATTTAGTTACGGTAGTTGAAATTTTGGCAGTACTGAAGGGTTCTATTTGAGGTAATTATAATTTAGAATAGTAAAAATAAAGTCTTACTTTAGTATTGGCTTTTTAAAAGTAGAGACTAAAAGTTTATTTCTAATTTTGGGTTTGTGTACAGTGAGGCAAACCATTTCCAAAATGTTCTGTCATTGAGTAACTGAGGTGATGGGATAATAGGAGGAAAAATGGCTAGCGTTAAAAATCAGCGTGTTATGAAATATGTGGATAGTGCTATTTGTTCCACAGCAAGGGTTCTTTTTAACTCCATCCAGTTTTTTAATCAATTCAATCCCAACCCTTCGTTTACCCCAAAATGGTCTGACAAGCCTCTATTAAAATCATGGGAGAAATCTAAACCAACACTTGGGTTTCCGAGAACTACTGATTCTCTTTGCCCTCAGTGTGTCATGGAAGCCCGGGAAAAAATTATTAACGGGGAACAAGACTGGCGTTCTTTAATTAACGAACATGTTGGTGAAATCAAAGCCCAAATCATTGAGCGTGATGGGCAAGTATGGATGGTAAAGGAATGTCCAGAACATGGTAAATTTGAAGATTTAATGGCTAGTGATGTTAAATTCTTGGAATGGATTGAAGGTAATTTTCCTGGAAGGGATATTAGGGCACACAACGATGATCGGCTTCATAACCATGGTACCAGTACAGTAAAATACGGACGAGGATCAGTTTTAACTGTCGACTTAACAAACCGTTGCAACATGATGTGTGATCCATGCTTCATGGATGCAAATCAAGTGGGATATGTCCATGAACTTAGTTGGGATGATATAGAAGAGATTATGCGGAATGCTATGGAAATCAAGCCAAAGCGACAGATGTCCATTCAATTCTCAGGTGGTGAACCAACGATTTCTCCTCATTTCCTGAAAGCTATTAGATTATCACGTGAATTGGGTTATAACAGTGTCCAGGCGGCAACAAATGGTATCGAGTTTGCTAAGAGCAAAGCTTTTGCGCGAGAAGCTGCTGAAGCTGGTCTCCGATATGCTTATCTCCAGTTCGATGGTATTGGAAACGATGCCAATGGGCATCGGCAAGTTGGAAACCTTTTCGATGTAAAACTCAGGGCAATCAATAACATGCATGAAGCTGGGATTGAAATAGTTCTGGTAACGACACTAGTTAACAATTTAAATAATGATCAGGTTGGCCCAATTATTAAATTTGCAATTGAGAATCCTAAGAAAATTTCCTTTGTTTCTTTCCAGCCAGTTTCTTTTACTGGACGAGATGAGGAGATTACGCCAGACCGCCGCCATCGACAACGCTATACTCTGTCGCACATGGCTAGTGATGTAAAAGAACAAGCAGGGATAGGAGAGCCAACTCGTGATTGGTTTCCAATTTCACTAATGGCAAGTTTTGCTGATTTTTCGGATTTAGTGCATGGACCTGACACGCAGTGGGGATCTTTTAGTTGTGGTTGTCACCCCAATTGTGGTATCGGAACTGCTGTTATGATTAACAAAGAGAATAAAGAAATGGCTCCAGTTCCTCAATTCATCCATATACCAGGACTAGTTAAAGATATGCAGAATGTAACGGATGCTGCTAGAGGTAAAAAATTCTCTAATTTTATGATGGCCTTAGCTTTATTGAAAAATTTTTCACCATTCAAAGCACCTCCAAGCCTTACCCTGAAGGCCATTCTTAAGAAATTTGATAAAACTTGGGATGCTTCTGGTGATGCGGATGAGCAATATGGAAGCTCAGGTCCAGATCGGACTATGGAAGATATTAAAAAGCGTCGGACAGATCCTTGGAATTTCCTATTCATTGCAGGGATGTGGTTTCAAGATTTGTTTAACTACGACTTTCGTCGAACAGAGATGTGTATTATTCCCTACGGGACCCAAGAGGGTGAAATTTCGTTTTGTGCTTATAACACTGGGGTAGGTTGGAGAAAGATTATTGAAAATATGCACAAAAATGCAACGGTGGCCCAGTGGTATCGAGAACATGGTAAACACGAAGTTTTTGCTAAGGGTAAAGAAGTTGGTTTGGGTTCCTATGAACACATGCTGAAAATCGACGAAAAAGATGCAGCTAGAGTAAGAACTACCAGTGATGGTCCTCAGACAGCAGCTCAGGAGGATAAATTGCGACGTAAGGCAGCAAGAGAAGCAGCCGAGGTTCGCAAGGTATATGAAGAAATGGTCCTAAAGAAAAAACCGGAAGGTAAGGATCTTGTACAAATTGGGACTCCTTCTAAGTAGTTTTATTATATGGTGATTTTTCTGGAAAAATATTGATGGGCTATCCTTTAAAGGGTAGCCCATTTTTCTTGGAAACTTAGAGGATTATAAATAAGTATGGAAGCTACCGAAAAACTCCCTTTCGAAGAATATTTAGGAAAACATGATGAGCAAGCTTGGGTTAAAACGCTTAATTTAATCCATTCTGACATTCACCAGGTTGACCGTGATGCAACCCAGATTTGGTTTTCTTTTTGGCCGCTTAAACTAGCTCAGCTCCTTGACACAGAAAGAAATTTGGAGAATACGTTTAAAAAATTCCAGTTAGATGGTAACCCTAAGTTAAGAGAACAAATTAATGAGTCAGTAAAATTTCTTTTTGGTGCACGCTTTTGGGTTCCAGTTAAAAAAGCAGTCCTGGCCTATTCAAAGGAAAATGTTGATCCAAAAGGAATAAGGTTAGATCAACATATTCTTAAGTTGTCACGTCAAATAGGAAATCAACTGAATATCGAAACTAAACTGTTGGTGGGAATTGTTGCTATAAGTTTAATGATTCTCAACCAAGTAGGATTCTCATCCTTGAAGGATATTGAAAATCAATTGATTGACATTGAAAGTACCGAATCTCCTGATAAAGTATTGAAAAGTCGTGAAGTTAATAGAGGACTTAGGAGTATTTTGGGATGGAAAGCTAAAACACATCAAGTGGTTTTTGATGAGCAGAATAGCGGATCATTTTTTGAAGCAGCTGATGGTCAAGATTTGTCAATGGCCAGTAATGGCGACAAACGAGATTTTCGTTCTGAAGATTCCAGAAAGGTTGCAGGACCTGTACCGGCACAATGTCGAAGTGGTGCATGTGGTTATTGTTGGATAGGTGTTCTGGCTGGCCAAAAGAATTTATCGAAGGTAACGGATTTTGAAAAGGGTCGTCTAGAGTATTTTGGTTACAAAAATTTAGGAAACAGTGCTAATTTAGGAAACAGTGCTAAAGAACATCCAGTAATAAGATTAGCTTGTCAATCTAAGTGTTATGGTAAAGTGTTGATTACAGTACCACCGTGGAATGGAGTATTGCAATTTGAAAGTTGACTTTTTTAAAGAAATCGCGACAATAATTATGGTGTGTTAAATCGAATCTGGAATTGTTCGCAGAAAGGAATAAGGAAACTCTATGTTGAAAATCACTGAAACAGCTCAAGGAAAAGTAAAGGAAATTCTCAAAAGCCAAGAAGAGGCGTTTGCCGGTTTAAGGGTTCAAATTGTTGGAGGCGGGTGCTCAGGGTTTCAATATCAAATGGGTTTTGAAAAACAGAGTAATGGAGGAGATGAGATCCTCGAGATGCCAGGTTTTAAAGTTTTTGTCGATAAAGGTAGTATGATCTATTTAGATGGTACCGAAATTGACTATATAGAAAGTCTAACCGGGGCAGGATTCAAATTTCATAATCCAAATGTTAAAAGTACCTGTGGTTGTGGGGAATCATTCCAAGTATAGAAAAGTAATGTATCTCATTTAGAGACAGAAGTTATAATTAAGGCCGTTTTTCCAAAAGGGGGAATGGCCTTTTTATATGTTGAAATAGCAGATTTATCTGCTACATGAAGTGAAGATCGTAAGGAATTTTATATAGATTATATGATTCTGCCTAATGAATAGGATTGCTTGGATTTAAATATGTTGATTGATACTTTTCATAGACCTATAAAGGATTTACGAATTTCGGTTACAGATCGATGTAATTTCCGTTGTTCATACTGTATGCCTTTTGATGAATATGCATGGATTGACAAGAAAGAAATTTTAACTTTTGAAGAAATAGAAGTCCTAGCTAGAGTGTTTGTTGATTTGGGTGTGGAAAGAATTCGTTTAACTGGAGGAGAACCCCTACTAAGAAAAGATCTCCATAAATTGATTAGTCGGTTATCGTCAATTGATAGTTTAAAAGATCTTTGTCTTACTACCAATGGTGCCTACCTAGCTAAGCAAGCTGCAGAACTTAAGAGTGCTGGACTCAGACGGATAAACCTGAGTTTAGACACTTTGGATCATGCAAAGTTTAAAAAGATAGTGAAGCGGGGCAGTTTATCAAGAGTATTAGAAGGGCTTTTTATGGCTAAGAGTGAGGGGTTCCAGCATATAAAAATAAATGTAGTAATTGAAAGAGGAGTTAATGATGGAGAAATTATTCCACTTGTCGAATTTTCTATGAAATATGGATTTGACATTCGCTTTATTGAATTTATGGATGTAGGAAATTCTAATAATTGGAAATCTGACAAGATGCTCTCAAAGAAAGAGATTCTAAAACGAATTGAAGAAAAGTTTTCATTTGAAGAATTAGGTCGTGAGCAAGGGAGAGCTCCTGCTGTTGATTATCAATTTAGTAATGCTGCAACAAGGTTGGGAGTTATTGCTTCAGTAACGGAACCATTTTGCTCCGGGTGTACTCGAGCGAGGTTGACTGCTGATGGAAAGTTAGTTACATGTCTTTTTTCAGAAGTTGGAGAAAATCTTAAGATATTTCTTCGTCAAGGTGCATCTATTCAGGAAATGAGAAATTTAATAAAGAATATCTGGGAGCGAAGAAACGATCGATATTCAGAAAAAAGATGGGAAGCTCTTTATTCAGAGAATGGGTACAGAGCTGAAGATCACAAGAAGATAGAGATGATTAGTCTGGGTGGATGAGAAAGTAGATCCTCAATGGGTGGGTATCTAGAATAATAGGATTAAAGTATTGGTTGGCTTTCGGATAGTAGATTCACACGAGTGGGACTTCTGGGTAGACATCGAAGGTTAATTGTTGATGGGCAGTCCTGAGAGTTTTTTCCACTTTTTCTGGAGAGCAGCCTCGAGCAAACAGAAAACCAAGATAGCTATCACCTTCCGGTGGCGGGATAAGAAGCTGGCCTTTTTTAGCCGTTACTGTTACATCAACGATTCCTTGAATGGATAAAGCTTGTTTCATTCCAGAGACTCTGCGTAGGATCCCTTTTTTCTTTATTGGTAACATCATTACACCAGCGGACCGATCTTTAAGTTTCAGTGAAGGGATAGGCATTTTAAATTTGTGTCGGATATGGATTTCTTCTAAAGACATGCCTATGCCGAAACGAAGTGCTCTAGAACAAAGACCACCGATAGTCCTTGGGGCAATTTCTACAATCCAAGGCCCTCGTTGATTTAGCCTAAGTTCTGCATGGATCGGACCATCTGTCAGTCCCAGTGCTTGAGAAGCTTTTTGACAGCTAGAAAGCAGTTTCTTTTGTAGTTTAGCTGGTAGTCGAGATGGAGTGGTATATATAGTTTCCTCAAAAAAAGGGCCCTGTAAAGGATCGGGTTTATCAAATAATGCTAAAATTTTTAGTTTGCCATTACTTAAAAGTGCTTCTAATGCAAATTCTTGACCATCCAAATAGTCTTCTACCAAAATTTGATCAAGGTAAAAGGGTTGATATTTTTGAATTTTAGGTAGTTGTAGGAGTTTTTGGATCCGGTGAAAGGCTTGTACGAAAGAATTACAATCATCTGCTCTTATAACTCCTTGGCTTGTTGAAAGGGAAAGTGGCTTTAATACACACGGAAATTTGATTGACTTAGATAATTTTTTGGGGTCTTGAGAAAGTAAAATACTTCGAAAACTTGGGACTGGTATTCCTGCTTTTTTAAGAATTTTTCTAGACAGAAGTTTACTGTGACATCTTTTTACCGATTCTGGTGAATTCCCTATTAATCCAAGATTTCTTGTGGCTATAGCACCTGCTATTGTTGTTGAATCACCAACAGCAATAATGGCATCAATTGGATGATTACGAGCATAATCCAAGATTTTTTGTGCTGCTTCACTTGGACGGGTAAAACGTAGAGGAAGTGCTCCATCTTTCCAAGGATCGTCTAATACGTCACACCGATCTGTGCCAGGTATCACTTTAATATTTAATTTTCGCGCAGCTTTAATAAAGTCCTGTGCATTATAGCCAGTTGTCGTGAATAACAACAAAATCTGTTTCATTAGAAAATTCCATTAACGCGATCATTATGTTTTTTTAAGGCAAATAGTAACTCATAGAACTGATTCAAACGGAGCAGACTGCTCTTTTATAGGCTCCGCTCAGCAGTACCAAGGTTCCTCTAAAAAAGGGATGGTTGTTCGAGAGGGTTGTACAGGAAACGTTACAGAATTATGTTGTTCTGAAGGATTATTAGAGTGAGCTAGAGTCCAAATAGAAGCAAAGATCTGGCTGCGACTAAGGCCCTGGGAATTGCCTTGGGATACCTGTTGTTGAATCTGGCGATATAGGCGTTCTATTCTAAGGTCAGGGTGTCTCCATGAGTAACTTAACTTCTTCTTGTCAAAGCTTTTTACGGCTTTCTGAATGTCAGTCAATTCTAGTAAAGGTGACTTTAATGGAATTAAAAGACGAATAGCTAGTTGGATCGGTGATACAGACTCCATCAGGCCTTTTTCTAACAATATATCTAACAATTCACAATAATTTTTCCAACTGGTCCAGGGAGTAAAAGGAATGAAGGTGGGATTAAGAGGTAATTGTAATTCAGATAGTAGCTCGACAGCTTTCAAAAAATCATTCCGAGTGTGACCTTTATTTAAAAGCTTTAATACATGGTCATCAAGAGATTCAACAGCGCTAGTAATAAAAAGACAGCCTGTTTCCTTCAAGTTCTGCAGATGAGAAGCATATCTTAAGAGATGCTCAATTTTAATGGTTACATCATAACTAACCTGGGGATATCTCCTATTTAGGTCACGCACAATCTCCAGGGAGTGCTTAACTCCATTGAAAAAATCAGGATCTCCAAAGGTAATGTGTTCTGCGCCAGCGTTAATTTGTTGTTGAATATCTTGTAATACAACCTCTTTTTGGACAATTCTAAATTTTCCTTGGTATACCGGTACAATAGGACAGTGTTTACATTGATGTTGACAACCTCGACTCGCCTCAGTGTAACCAGAAACCTTTTTTGATCCTGCCGTTAGAAGGTGTGCATAACTTCTAAGGCTAGGTAAGGTTGTTCGATCAGGTTTGCAAAACTCCTGTCGAGCTACTGAAATATAAGGCGGTTGATTAATTTTAACTCTATCTAGTTGGCTAGGATTTAGTTTTATAACATTGGCGAGCTGAAGTAACCCTTCCTCAAACTCCCCTCCAAAGAATGTTTGAATTCCTAATTCGCTTAGAAATTCTTTATTGAGTGGCGCATACAATCCATATGCGCATAAATGAGCTTTTGAATTTAATTGTTTTACTAGCTGAATTATCTTAATAGCTTGGCGTGTTGCGGTGTGCATGGGTAGAAAAAAACCAATCAAACAGGCTTTTTTTATTAGAGGAGCTTCTAGTTTTTGGACTGTTAAATCGAAACATTTTACTGATGCTCCTATGCGTTTTAGCCAAGCTGCAGGAGAAGCCAACCCAAATGGTTGGTGTCCTAAATCATATGTAGAAATTAAAACGACATTCATGGAGCTCAGATCTGAAGGAAATATTTTACCTATAGCTTTAATCTAGTTTAGTTTTCAAGTGGTAGGGGAATTTATTATTTCTTTAGATTGATAATCAAACTGGTTTTTACAATAATTAGTAACATTTTCTAGTTACTTTGATTCAAAAACTTTCATTTAGTTTGGGGGGGAACATACCCGGGAGGTAAGGCTGCTCCAGGGCCAAAAAAGTAATCTTCCGTTTGTTTTTCAACAATTTCATTTGCTTCTTCGGTACCCATGGTTAAACGATATTCATTAATAACCATTTTAAGATGCTCACGGAACATTCCCCAGGCCTCTTCAGAAACGTTTTCAAAAATGCGCTGTCCTAGTTCTCCACTAAAGGGAGGGTGTTTCAATCCCGGTAATTCTCGTTGAAGCTTGACACACTTTACGACTCGTTCTGCCATTTGATATATTCCTCCAAACACATAGACCCAAAGGGAAAACAATTTTTAGTTCTCTTGAGGGATACAATACATTTTTAGATAACCAACAGAAATTATTCATTTTTGTTACATGCAGGTATAAAGATTATAGTTTTTTTAGAAATATTGTCAGTGATCCTATTCCAGTTAATTAGCAACCTTACAATAACAGAATAAAATATTAAATACATCTATATAGGTTTTTTCAAAAAGTGAAAGATGTTAAAAAATTAATTGGGTATTACTGAGTACTTTGAAAATAAACAGACTAGGAAATTGTTCGTTTATTTTTTAATAATACTAATTATGATGAACAAACTCAGAGTTGACAACCAAATCATGACAACGTAGTTTGAATACTTCTAATCTTGGGGATTTTAGTTGAGTAATATTATCTATAAAGATTTAAAACGACTTCTTCAGGGAGAAATCGTGAAAAATGTTGTACTCAAGAGGAAAACAACATACCAAATTGGTGGAGAAGCTAGTTTGTATGTCTGTCCTAACGACTCTGAAGATTTACAATGTCTCAATTCGTACTTGGTCCAAAACAATCTGCCATGTTTTATTCTCGGTGGTGGAGCTAACGTATTAATAAGTGACGGGGGATTTAGGGGAGTAGTTATTCATCTCAAAGAATTTGTTCAGCTTTCCTTTAGTAGTTCAACAGTAATTGCTGGTGCAGGTCTAGTCCTTGATGATTTTATTGTTACTTGTTTAAGGAATGGATATAGAGGTTTAGAAAATTTGTCTGGAATACCAGGCTCTTTGGGAGGTGCTCTGCGGATGAATGCTGGAGCCTTTGGAGCAGAAATCTCTGATTATTTGATAAGTGTGGAATGTATGGATTATCAGGGAAATTTCAAGGTTTTTTCAAGGTCAGAGGTGAACTTTTCGTATCGTAAAGCACCTTGTTTACAAAAGATGTATATTTTAGGAGCGAAATTCAAATTTTCTTGTGCTAAGAAAGAGACACTTTTTATTATTCGTGAAGAGATTTTAAATCAGAGGAGAAAGCGGCAACCATGGCAGTATCCAACAGCAGGAAGTGTTTTTAAAAGACCTCCTGGATATTATGCTGGAGAGCTAATTGAAAAAGTTGGATTAAAGGGAAAAAGAATTGGTAGAGCTGAGATTTCTCGTAAACATGCAGGGATAATAATTAATCTAGGGGGAGCTACCGCAACTGATGTCCTCGAATTAATCCAATTAATCCGTTCTAGGGTTTTAGAAAAATTCAGAATCAACCTAGAACTAGAACAGGAATTAGTAGGATTCAATCAGTCAGATCTAATTTCTTAGGAAGTCTACTAAATTAAAGTGGCTGTCGTTCGGAAAATCCTGCATTGACATCGTGCCACCAGGCTATCTTTTCCTCGCCTAATTTCCAGCATAGATAAACTACCTTACCATCACGTTGGTGAGGAAAGTCACATAGGCCTATATCGAAGTCCTTAACCAAAACTCCTAAGTCTTTGATTCTTAGAAGACTTTCTTGAAAGGCTTCTAAAACCAATACATAAGTAGGACCAATTGGAGTTCCCCAGTCACAGATATGACCCTCCTTTGCTGCTTCTACATCAGGTTTCATTGAAATCAAACGTTTTTTCTCTATTTGAACTTGCCCTAGCATTTCTTTTAATTGAGGTAATAGTGCGGTTGCTTCTTTTAGGGAGAAAAGTTTTTCCATTATTGAAGTTTAATGCTCCTTTTAAAATATGTACTTTCAGCTTAGAGATTACTCCTAACACCTGTAACATAGTCATTTGGCAACTGTCAATTGAATCTCTACATAGGTTTTTAATTAATTAGTTGGCTGTTTGTTTTAAGAGATACATTATGAACTGCTGTTGATCTAAAAGAATTCTCAGGTCGTTTACATTTTTTTTTAGTTCGCCTAAGATGAAATAGATGGGTTAATCTAAATCCAAGTTTTGGCAGAGGGGAAATAGGACTATCAATGAAAAGTGAGAAGATTTTCTAAATGAAACCTCTTTGTCCCGTTCAGATCAGTGGTGTGGGTTGTTATCTACCCAAGAAACGTCTTACCAATCATGATCTCGAAAAAACCCTTGATACTTCGGACGAATGGATACTACAACGAACGGGTATTTCTGAACGTCGGGTACTGGAACCTGGCAAAGCTACATCTGATATGGCAACAGAGGCGGTTAGATCTCTTTGTGATTCAACAAGTCTAGATCCATCAGATATTGATTTATTAATTGTAGCTTCTGTTACTCCCGATATGCTTTTTCCTTCGACCGCTTGTTTGGTGCAGAGTAAACTTGGTATTCCAAGTACTTGGGGGTTTGATCTTTCAGCTGCTTGTTGTGGTTTTGTTTATGCACTATCTACTGGAGTTGCTTTTGTAGCTTCAGGTATGCGACGGAGAGTTGTAGTAGTCGGAGCAGATACTATGTCACGTATTATTGATCCTAAAGATCGAAATACTTACGTTCTTTTTGGTGATGGGGCTGGTGCCATTTTAATAGAACCCGCGGTTAATCCAGAGAATTGTTTCATAGATGCTCTTCATGAAATTGATGGTTCTGGTGGGAATAGTTTGTGTATGCCTGCAGGTGGTAGTTTACAGCCGGCAAATTCTAAAACCGTGACAGATCGTTTGCATTTTGTTAAGCAGGAAGGTTCAACGGTTTTTAAGTATGCAACCCGAAAAATGGAGGAGGCAAGTAGAAGAATCTTAGAAAGGAACAAAATTGCACCTTCAGAGCTTAATTTGATGATTCCTCACCAAGCAAATGCTCGCATTATTAGGGGTACTGCTGAACGTCTTAACTTGAGGAATGATCAGGTTGTCTTGAATCTTAGAAAATATGGAAATACCACGGCAGCGACTATACCTTTAGCAATACAAGATGTTCTTTTAGAAGCAAGACTTAAAAAAGGGGATATCGTCCTACTAGCTTCAGTAGGTGCAGGGTTTACGGTCGGAACTACACTACTCCGTTGGGCCTATTAACTAGTGGTCGGTAATATATGTGATATTGACTGATGCAATCGATCTCATTATGATTAGTTCACCAGTTTGAAAGATAATACTGGGCATGTATCTACGAAAGAGTTGTTTGGGTTAAATGTATTTTTAGTTTTGTTTATTTAAACTCAGAGTTAATTGTTCCGTTTGTTTCTGTCTTAGGAGGATTCTAATGGTTTATGAATGGAGATTTAATCCGAGGCCCTATTCTGATGATGAGGCCAAAGATTTGTTAAAGGATGTGGTTTCGGCTGAAACTACTGATTGGCATTACAATACTCATCATAAGGGGTATGTAACTTTTTTAAATAATATAGAAAAGGAGCTCGAAGATGCAGATCCGGCTAAAGCGAATGGAAATTATAGTCAAATTGGCGAATTAAAACGTCGCTTTACCTGGAATCATTCAGGAGCACTTTTACATGATGTCTATTGGGAAGTTATGGGTGGGGATGGAGATAGTTCCAAGGCTCCTGAACTCTCTAAGGCGTTAGCCTCAGAATTTGGATCAGTGGACAACTGGAAAGCAGATTTTAAGGCCTCAGCCTTTGCTGCTAAACTTAGTGGTTGGGGCCTACTGGTTTATGACTCTCTCTATTCAGAGCGTTTAATTAACGTTCTAGTGGACGAGCATCAATATGGAGCCCTATGGGGAGGTATTCCATTAATTTCATGTGACGTTTTTGAACATGCGTACTATCATAAAGATGGTCCAGGAAGAGTTAAATACATTGATAACTTTCTTGGTAACCTTAACTGGGAGCGTATTGAAAGTCGTTACCTAAAGTATGTGGGCTAAGAGGATACTAGTTGTTTATGTTTGGGGAATAGGTGAGTGAGAGTTTTTCAGAAACTTATTTCCCAAACTTAAGGTCAATAGATCTTTGTTGATTCAACTAGTAAAGCAGTAGGTATTTGCTATAATTTCTCGAATAGTTTTAATTCGGTGGAGTTTATATGGAAAATAAAGATGAATTGAATGAGAGTGAGGAAATAATAAATGGTGAGGAAGACTTTGCCACTTTGTTTGCAGAATATGAGAAGTCACGAACACCACTTAAACCTGGACAAGTAGTAGAGGGTAAGATAGTTGGAATTTATGAGAAGGATGTCCTAGTTGATGCTGGTGGAAGATCAGAAGGTCTCATGATGAAGGATGAAATTAAGGGGCCAGATGGAGACCTAATGTTTAAATTAGGTGATTCCATCTCAGTGATGCTGGAAGGTTCAGGAGATTCAGATAATCAACTTAAGGTCTCCTATAATAAGGCCCTTAGGGCTAAAAAACTTGTAGCTCTTCAAGAAGCAATTGATAGTGGAAAACCTCTTGAAGGTAAAGTTGTTGAAATTGTCAAGGGAGGACTCCTGGTGAATGTAGGAACCCGTGGCTTTATTCCTGCTTCTCAAATTGATGAATCATATGTAGAAGATCTTCAGCCCTATTTGGGTAGGAGTTTGACCTTAAAGGTAATGCAACATGATCTTCCAAATGGAAAGTTAATTTTATCCCACCGTGCTATTCTCAATGAAGCTAGGTCAGAGAAACGTAAAAAAACATTAGCTACCCTTGAGGTTGGGCAAAAGCTTCCGGGTGTGGTTAGAAGTATTTTAGCATACGGGGTTTTTGTTGATATTGGTGGTGTTGAAGGTTTGTTACATATTTCTGAAATGTCTTGGAAACGTATTGAGCACCCCTCCCAACTTTTCAAAATTGGTGACAAAGTTGAAATAACTATTCTCAAATTTGATTCTGAAAGAGGGCGGATTTCTCTTGGTTATCGTAAAGATGAAGACGATCCTTGGCCCAATGCAGCTAAACAGTACCCAGAAGGAACAATGATTAAAGGAACTGTCAAAAAACTAGAGCATTTCGGTGCCTTTGTGGAATTAGAATCAGGAATACAAGGTTTGTTGCCCATCTCAGAAATTTCTTGGACCCAAAGATTATCCCATGCTAATCAGGTCCTTCAAGTGGATGATGTTATTGAAGCAGTAGTTACTAGAATTGATCCATCTAACCGAAAGATTTCTATGAGTCTAAGGCAGATTACTGAACATCCTTGGGAGACCTTTACTAAGGATTTGGAGCCGGATGCAATTCTTAAAGGGACAATTACTAGAACTGCAGATTTTGGTGTGTTTGTTGAATTGGCAGAAGGAGTTGAAGGACTAGTACATATTTCTGAGCTTCCAGAAAATACTTCTAAAGAATCATTGGCTAGCTATAGCCTGGGACAAGAGCTTAATGTCAGAATACTGGGAATGGATATTGAAAATAGAAGGATGTCACTTAGTGTCAAGGCCGCTATGGAAGAAGAGATAGAAAGCAATATTAAGGAACATGTTAAAAATCCAGAAAAGTCGGATAAAACAGGCCAGGTTCTTGGAGATAAGTTTCCTGAGGAACTTAAGAAAGAATCAAGTGAATCAGAAGGGCAAGATTCAGAAAAGGACAGCTGAAAGTAACTTCTGAAGTGCTATTACTTGAAAAATGATGTTTGGAAAACTAGATTAGCATACATGGTTTCCTACCAAGTTGTATTTGAACCCACTGCAACGACAAAAAAGCTAACTTTAATGATTGATAAGCTAAACATGTCGAATCTAGTATAAGAAGTCTATTATTCTTACCTTTCGTTTAATTTCCCAGCCAACTTTTGATTTTTAGGTTTGAAATTAAAAGTTCATAAGTTTCTTCTCGAAAAGTTTTGTGATGCCTGATCTTTTTTCAATTCCTACGTATAACCATCCGAACTGAAATACGTTGCATCCTGAGAGTGAGGAATGTTTTAAAAGATCCTTAAGCTCACCAAGGGTGTAAGAAGCACGCAATGAGTCTAGGTAGAGGCGTTTCATTAATCCCGAGTAATGTCTTCCAAACCACCAAGCGTGAAATGGAAAAGAGAACTTTGTTGGTCTTTTGAGATCCCGGATTAATAAAGCACCTGTTGGTTTAATGACACGAGAAATTTCATTAAGAAGGCCTATAGGATTACTACTATGATGCAGGACAGAATTGCAAAGCACTAAATCAAAACTTTTATTTGCAAAGGGAAGACACTTAGCATCGCTAACTTGTAAACTAATGCGGCTGTTTAATGATGCTCTGGTGATTTTTTCTAGGGCTCCTTGGATCATAGCCCAAGAAAGGTCAATGCCTGTTAAATGGACGTCGAGTTTTCTAACTGCTAATTTAAGTAAGATTTGCCCAGGTCCGCAACCAACATCAAGTATCCTTCCCTGGTGAATTCCCAGATTGAGTGCTTGTTGTACGAAACCTTCATCAATCTTATTTAAATAGTCTTCGGTCACTGTAGCATTGTATGCAACTACTTCTTCTTGATTGTCCATGACTTCAGACTCAGGAATTCGTTTAGTCTTTAACCAAGATCTAATAGTTAAGAATTTTGATAGAAATTGTTTAGCTCCTTTTTTAGTAGCCTTTGAGCTGAAGGTCTTTTTCATTGAGGCCAAAATAGTGTCCAATTTCGTGCTTTAGGGTTGTTTCAATTTGTTGAATAATTTCGGATTCATTGGTGCAAACGGATTCGATATTTTTTTTATACAAAAAAATTTCTTGGGGTAAACTACTTAACCAAATTGATTGGTGAGTTTTTGGAATTCCTCTAAACAACCCGAGAAGACGACCACAGTATTTTTGTTGAATTTCCTTTTCCGGATAGTCTTGAACTATAAAGGCTAAATTATTGAAATGGTCCTTAAAATGTTGAGGTAAACTTTCTAGTATTTCATCCACGATTTTAGAAAAACGAATACTATCCATTACTCAAGTTAATAGAAGTTAAAAGAATCAATAAGTTTAAAGAGATCTATTAATCATCACCCAGTAGTTTGCTCAGTTTCTTTTCTATCTGACTAAGTCGTTGTTTTAACTCATTTGTTAGTGCATTTATCTTTGGCAACCTTGAGAGGTAAACATAAGAGCGTTTGAATTCTTTCAATGGTCGAGCTGGTGTTCCCCAATAAACTTCATTGCCACGAAGAACTTTTTTAGGAAGTATACCGGCCTGGCCACCAATAATTGCTCCTTTTTTAATATGTACATGGTCACCAAATCCTACCTGACCAGCAATAACCACATTATCATCAATTGTGGAACTACCAGAAATTCCAGTTTGGGAAGCAATGATCACAGATGATCCAATTTTTGTGTTATGAGCAATCTGTACCAAGTTGTCAACTTTACTGCCTCTTCCTATATGGGTTATACCCAATGAACCACGGTCGATGGTGGTGTTGGCTCCAATCTCTACTTCGTCTTCAACAAGAAGACCCCCTACTTGAGGGAATTTGATGTGGGTCATTCCATCGAATATGTAACCAAAACCATCTGCTCCTAGCACTACCCCTGCATGAAGAGTAACTCTTCTTCCAAGTTGAACACCTTGATAAAGAACGACATGGGGATGTAAAATACACTCTTCTCCTATGTGGCAACCTTTACCTATGACTACTCCTGCTTGAAGAATAGAACCAGCACCGATTTGAGCACCAGGCCCAATGATAACTTGGGCTCCTATGTTAACCTGTTGTCCAATCGTTGCTCCCTTTGATATCACTGCTGTCCGGTGATGTTCTCCTATTCCTCTTGGTCGAGGACTTATTAACTGTGCAGCGCGGGAAAAATCAGCTTTAGGTTGTTCTGAAATTATAGCGTTCCATGTAGGACGGAAAAAATCCTTTGAGGTAACAATACAGCCAGCTAAAAGTTTGTCGGGTAATTGAAGACTTTTTCTTACACCATCACAATATATTAACGACTGAAGATCAGCATCCTCCCAGTTAGAGATCCGATGGATTTTTATTGAACCATTACCTTTGAAAGGAAGATCAAGAGATTTGGCAATGTCAGAAATAGAAATACTCATAATTATTTTAGTAGCAACTTTCTATCCGTCTGTCTATGGAAATCTATCCTTGTTTATAAATTGAATGATTCGATTTTTAAACAAAAAGCCAAACATCCTTCTCCACCCCTTGACAGGCGACAAAGAATGAAAGATTCTCAAGAAATGCTTATGCCTACTACACTTGGAGAAAAGTTGATCTATCCACGTGAGATAAAAGATCTACGCAGGAAACTTTTGTCTTGGTACGGACATAATTGTCGAGATCTACCTTGGCGTAGGACCAGTGATTCATATTCGGTTTGGATTTCAGAAATCATGCTGCAACAGACTCAAGTTCAAACAGTTATACCTTATTTTATCCGCTTCATAAATTCATATCCCACTATTATTGATTTAGCAAATTCCAATACCCAATCGTTATTAAATCACTGGGCTGGACTAGGTTATTATTCTCGAGCTAAAAATTTAAAGAAAACCGCCAAGATAATAATTAAAATCCATAAAGGTTTTCTTCCCAATACTTATGAAGATTTAATACAGTTGCCTGGTATTGGTCATTATACTGCTTCAGCCATTCTTAGTATTGCTTTTAACAAACCGTATATAGCATTGGACGGAAATTTGATTCGGGTGTTAAGTCGATTTTTTAAGCTAAGGGGAGATGTTACAAAAACTCTTTTTCAAAGATCCTTATCTAGATATGGTCAACAGCTCATTAATAAAGTGCAACCTGGTGAATTTAACCAAGCGCTCATGGATTTGGGTTCCTCTATCTGTTTACCAAGAAAACCTCGTTGTTTAGTCTGTCCTTGGAAATCTAGATGTAGAAGTAGAAAAGCTGGGATGCAAGAAAAAATTCCAGAGAAAAAAAAGAATCCAAAAATACGTGTTAGTAATGAATTTTCAGTAGTTATTATTCACCGTGGGCGAATATTAATTAGGAAACGCTCCCATTCTCAACTACTCCAAGATATGTGGGAGTTTCCCACTGGACGGATCGATCGAGACGACTCTGGAGATTTTCTGACAAACAGAATTTGGTTTGAATTCGGATTGAAGATCAGTTCACCTAATCCACTAACTAATTTAAAACACACTATTACTAATAGGGTAATTAAGCTTCAAATATACAGAGCCTATCTTAAGAGTCCCAAGGCATCCGATCGTTCTAGGACAAAAGGGAAATGGATATTCATTTCTCAGATCAAAAAGTATCCTCTTACCGCAGCTACTTCTAAGATTGTAGATGTGTTAAGAGAAAGTTGTTTTTGAGAATAACTACGTCTTTCAAAGATTACTTAGTATTTAAAAATCTTGACAATTTAGAGGGTAGAAGCAAAACTAAGAGAGGTCTCGAGGGTAATTCGCTACTTACAAAGATTAGGAGTACCAATCAATGAGTGATAATGTTATTGAATTAACGGATGACAATTTTCAATCAGAAGCTTTAGAAGCTGACAAGCCTGTTTTGGTAGATTTCTGGGCTCCTTGGTGTGGACCTTGTCGCATGGTTGGACCAATCATTGATGAAGTAGCGGAAACTTACGTTGATAAAGTAAAGGTAGGGAAGTTGAATACCGACGATAATCCTCAGGTCGCAACCAAGTATGGTATCCGCAGTATCCCAACAATATTGCTGTTTAAAAATGGCGAAGTTGTTGGGAATCTAATGGGTGCTAAACCAAAGCAAGATTTTGAAGAGATGATTAATCAGCACGTATAGATAGGTTACTAGTTCTAAAGATTATTTGTCTGAGATCATTCTGTCAAATTTCAAATCATTGGATTCGTACTCTTCAACATATAGTCAGTATAGAGTTCTCAATAAAAAGAAGGTTCAGTTGCCTCAACCTCGGTCTGAGACATGCCACGCTTCTGAGTTTTGTCCACAATGCGGTCTTTTTCTAGCGGCTGATCGTTGTAAACTCAAGTGTTTAAAGTGTGGTTACTACATGTCGTGTTCGGACTACTATTAGGAATGATGAATTTCTCTAACCTTTCTGTCTGAGTTATTGTGGGATTGCGAACCGAAATAGTTCATTTCTTAATAATTTTCTTGGTCATATCAATTCAGTTTTTTGTTTCCTTAGGAGATCTGGGTTTAGTGGGACCTGATGAGCCTCGATATGCTCAGATTTCTAAGGAAATGTTTATTTCTAAGGATTTCATTACCCCTAAACTCTTTGGGCAACCTTGGTTAGAAAAACCTATTCTTTATTATTGGTCTACAACTGTTGCTTACGGGATCTTTGGGGTCAATGAGTTCTCCGCACGAGTAGTTTCTGCAGTTACCGCTGTGCTGGGAGTTTTTTGTGTCTATTTGATAGGGAGACATAGAGGCAAGCCAAGGGAAGGGCTAATGGCTTCTCTTGTATTGTCAACTTCGATTCTATATTTTTCCTTAGCTAGAGCAGCAACTATTGACATGCTTTTTTGTGGCGCTCTAACTCTAGCTTGGACGAGTTTATTTTTTATTCTTTTTAACCAGAGTGAGACTAAAAATAAAATATTAGAGAAACGAAATAATCCTTTACAAATTTTCGTTTTATATTTTTCTTTGGGCTTAGCAGTGCTTGCTAAAGGACCAGTTGGTTTGGTTTTACTATTCATTAGTCTTGTTTTATATCTTGGCCTGGGTAATAGGGTTAATCTTTTCTTAGTCTTTAGGCCTTTGATTGGATTGGTTTATGTTTTAGCTATTGTCATGCCTTGGTATGTACTCTGCTTCTATTCAAATGGATGGGTTTTTATTGAAGAATTTTTGATTCAGCATAACTTCCAAAGGTTTTTTACTGACCGGTATGAACATACACAGCCGTTTTGGTTTTACCTAGCTGTAGTCTTAATTGGACTTTTCCCTTGGAGTTTGCAATTAATTCCAGCGGGAAAAAAACTGTTTGTCAATGCCTTTAGGCGATCAGGACAGGAGTTTAACCAAGACCTCTATTTGTGGTCTTGGTTTCTTACTCCCGTAATATTTTTTTCATTTTCACAGTCCAAATTGCCAGGATATATATTACCCGCAATACCTGCCGCGGCTTTATTGATTGCAAATGTTATGGAGGATTGGTTGGATCGTCGGGGTACCTCAAATGGTAAAGTACAATTAAGAGATGTCTTTTTTTGTCAAGGTCTGGTGATTATTACTGTTGGTGTTATTTTAGGTTGGGGAGGGATTAACCTCAATGGTCCTTTTATGGAGTTTATTCCGGAAATCGTAGGTATTTTATTAGTGTTAGGATTTACTGCCATATTACTTTTTTGGTTTAATTTTCGAAAGATGTTGATCACTTGCTATTTTTTTGTGATTACTCTTTCAGTTTTATGGACGACACAACGTATTTATCCTCAGGTAGATGCATCGCAATCTACCCGACAATTAGCCGAATTCCTTAAGCAAGATGGATATACTAATCAACCTATATTTGTTTTTGGAATTTCGAGACGGATAGCTTATGGCCTAGGCTACTATCTAAACAGAGAATCTAAGATAATTTATGCAGAAAATGAAATGTTGTTTGAACCTGGAATGGAAGCTTTTCTGATAACTTCCAATAATTTTATCCCGAACAACTTCTTTTCGAAAATTAAGGTTCAAAATAAAACTGGTTTTCAGAACCAGTTAATTTTTAGACTGGTTAAATCTAATGTAAAATGAAAGAAAGAGAGGATTACTTAGGAGAAAGAGATTTCAAATCTTCTGGTGTATTAATGTTTGTAAAGATACTACGGTCTAATCCTAGATAGTTAAGATTTTTTTCAGAGATATAAGCAACATTTAGCTCAGCAAGTAGTTTAGACAATTTGTATTGATTATGTTCAAAATTTGATTTGATAATAGTGAGGCAGGATTTTTTGTAGATACCACAAAGAGGTTCTACATTGCCATCAGTAAATTTCATTAAAACTGCATCATGTTGACTTGATTTCTTAACTAAGTACCTTATAAATTCCAACCTCATCTTGGGCATGTCACAAGCTAAAAAAATATTAATTTGAGTACGAGAGCTTATGAGTCCAGTATAAAGGGCACTTAAAGGTCCTCGTGAATCTATTTTATCTGCTATGCAAGGCACACCAATATTTTTGTATTTCTCAGTTGGAGCAAGGATATAGACGTTTGTGGTGAAAGCTTTCATGAGATTTACAGCTGATTGAATTAGTGTTGACTCTCCAACATTTATCAGCCCTTTGTCGTAGCCCATTCGAGAACTTTTTCCTCCAGCTAGTACAAAGCCTGTGATGTCATTGTTAGAAATGTCCATAAGAGAAGAGAAATTAGTAAAAAAGTTATTTTATTTGGACTAAAGCACGAGTTTTCTTTGTTTCGGTTTTTATTAAGCAATCAAACTGTTTGGACAATTTTATCATTAATTTTAAATGTAGAAAAACCCTCGAAGTAGCGAAATCTTAAAGATTGCTTGTTATCCTAGCTCTGAGCGAATTCTGTTATACTCTTGAAAAATGGTTTAAGTTATATCTAATCTTAAAAGATTTTGGGGAAGCCAGAAATATAATATATGGTTATTAAAATGGTAGGTAGTTTATCTAAGTTATTATATCAAGGTTTATCGGTCATAATTTTTTCAGCTCTAATTATGTTTTCAAATTCCTTTTTTGCTGAGAAGGAATCTCACTTCTTCCCATTGGATCAGATAAAACCAGGAATGAAGGGAATAGGTAAAACTGTTTTTCAAGGATCAAAAATTGAAGAATTTGACGTTGAAATCTTAGGTGTTTTGAGAAACATTGGGCCAGGTCAGGATGCAATTTTAACTAGGCTTTCGGGTGGACCATTGGAGAAAACAGGTGTCTTGGCTGGTATGAGTGGGAGTCCAATTTATGTTAAAGGTAAGATGATTGGCGCTGTAGCATTTTCATTTCCTTTTTCTAAAGAGCCAATTGCTGGTGTTACTCCCATTGAACAAATGATTGGTAATTTTGAACAGTCTGAGAAACCAATGCGGGTTAAACCTATCCAAATTGAGGTTTCTTCTATTGCTCCATATCGCACTGTTAGCCTTAAAACGTCCAAGATGACTTCCGATCTTAATTCTAAACTCACACCCATTTTTTCAGTGTCGGAATCATTGTTACAAGGAATGGGTTTCCCAAAATTTGTACGCGGTCAAGGCTTACGTTATATTGATACACCACTTATCTTGTCTGGAGTAACTTCTCAGGCAGCCGATTGGTTTAGTTCATTTTTGAAACCTTATAAGATGTCAGTACTACAAAGTGGAGGAGTGATCTCAGGGTCAAGAAATTCTGAACTAGTTGAAGGATCTGATATCGGTCCTGGATCCTCTATTGCAGTTCAACTTATAAGAGGGGATTTGGGATTTAGTGCAAGTGCTTCTGGAACAGTAACTTATCGTCAGGGCAATAAAATTTATGCTTTTGGTCATCCATGGTTTTCATTAGGACCTGTGGAACTTCCCTTCTCAAAGGCCCAGGTAATTTCACTTCTGCCAAATTTAAGTAGTTCCTTTAAAATTGCCGTGCCCACAGATTTAGTAGGTTCAATTACTCAGGATCGTTCGCAAGGACTGTATGGAATGGTTGGTATTAAGCCTAAATTAATACCCCTTGTAGTCAATCTAAACTCTAGTCGGAATAGTTCTCGCACTTTTAGATATGAGTTGGTCAATGACAAACTTCTCACACCGTTTCTGACTAATTTTACAATCTTTAACACAATCACTTCACAAGAGCGATCTTTTGGAGATTCTACAATGCAGATAACGGGGAAAATTAGTCTAAAAGGTTATCCAGACATAAAAGTTGAGAATCTTTTTTCTGGAGAGACCAATTCTCAGATGTTAGCTTCGTTGTCTATGGTAGATCCGCTTAATTATCTTTTAAGCAGTGGCTTTAATGATATTAATATCCAAAGAATTTCTGTAGATATTTCATCTATTGATGAAAAGAAAATAACTTATCTTGACCGAGTTTGGACTGAGCGTGAAAATGTTTATCCAGGAGAGACATTAATTCTCTCTGTCTTTTTGCGAAATACTAGAGGTGAGGGATATATAGAAAAAATTCCAGTTTTAATCCCTAAAAATATTTCTACTGGGAATTTATTTGTAACAATAGCAGATGGCCTCACCCTGACTACAGAAGAGAGTAATTATCTAAAGCGGAGTTTCATTCCTCGAAGTCTAGATCAACTTATTCAAGCCATCAATAATTTCCGTAAGAATGACCGAATCTATGTCCGTTTACAGCGTCCGGAACCTTCAGTTTTGTTATATGGAGAGGAATTTTCAGGACTTCCACCTTCTTTTCGCAGTGTTTTGACTTCACCAAGAAGTTCAAGCAACAATTTGACTTTGCTGGATTCCTCAAATCTTTTTGAGTATGAATTGCCAGTTACATCTTTTGTTATTAAGGGAAGGCACAATTTAGTGCTCAAGATTATTGAATGAGTCAGTTATAAAATGCAAAAAAGTTTTGTTTGGAGTTACTTTTCTAACATTTTCTGCAAGTGCCTAAAGAATAGATTTGGAGTATTAATGACAAGAAAAACTTTCATCAGTTGCCTTTGCATAATGCCATTATTCTGTCTTCAATTACTGGCTGTTCATCCTAAGTTTTGGATTACATCTTCTTTCAAGGATTTTTCCAAAGGAAAACTTAAAGGTTTATCAATACAAGCAGATGGCTCACTTTTTTTGGCCCGAAAGTTTAAAACCATTTTAAAGTCTCAACAAACACTTATTTGGTCTGCAGTCTACGACAAAAATAATAACCTCTATATTGGCACAGGACATGAAGGCAAGGTTTTAAAGATTAATAGTTCAGGGGAATCATCGATTCTTATGGATGCTACAGAGATTGATGTTTTGGCCCTTGCAATAGACTCAGAAGAGAATCTTTATGCTGCTACTTCTCCAAACGGAAAAATTTACAAGATTGATTATAAGGGTCAGGTTTCGGTTTTCTTTGATCCTCCGGATAAGTTTATTTGGGATTTAGCATTTGGTTCAGAGGGAAGTCTTTATGTTGCAACTGGTGGCAGCGGTAAAATTTATAAAGTTGATGGAAAAGGCAATGGCAAAGAATTTTACGATCTTGATCAAACTAATGTGACGTGCCTTGCAGTTGATTCTAACAATAATGTTTTGGCAGGTACTGATCCAGAAGGTTATGTTTATCGAATTAATCCTGGTGGCGATGGTTTTGTTCTGCATAACTCTGGAATGAATGAAATTCATGATATACAAGTGAATGCCTTGGATGAGATATTTTTTATTGCTGTTAGCGAAATAACTAGTGAGACTCCATCCAGTGTTCAGGAAGTTGGTCGAGATAGGCTAAGCATAGAAAATGTTTCGAAAAGTCCTTTATTTTCTTCAACAGCTCAAACTGAAATAACCGTTGAATTTGATTCTAAGAGATCGACAGGCTCGGTCAATAGTCCAGGTAAAAGGAGTAAAGTAAAAAGTAGTTTAAATAGGATTGGTGATGATTACTCAGTTAGAACTCTTTGGTCTTCAGATCATGAGATCGCATATGGCCTTTATCCGGATGATCACGGCAATATTTTTTTTTCTAGTGGAAAGAACGGAAAAATTTATTCTCTGAGTAATAAAGAGGAATTAACCCTCTTAATGGAGACGACTGAAGAAGAAATTACGTTGCTTATCCCCGTAGGTAAAGATTTGCTTGCCTGTAGTAGTAATATGGCAACAATTTATCAATTGAAAAATCAACTAAACACAAGAGGTATTTATGAATCGGAGGTTAGGGATACACAATTCCTCTCGACATGGGGTAGTCTGAGTTGGAGGGTAGAACTACCTAAAGGAACATCTATCAAGGTTCTTACTAGAACTGGCAATACTGAAAGGCCTGGAAAATCATGGAGTAATTGGTTGAGGGTTAAAGACCAACTGGAAGCAGCGAATATCCAGAGTCCTAAGGCAAGATACATTCAATACAAGATGATTTTAGAAACTAGAACTAAGTTCTCACCGAAGCTTAGAGAGGTTATTGTTCCTTTTTTACAACAAAACATAGCTCCAAAAATTGAATCTATTAATATTTTACCTGCAGGTCTAGCTTTTTTAGAAATTCCTAAAGCATCTGTTAATCAAGTTCAATTATCTTCTCCCGATCAGGTTGCTTCTGAAATTACTGGAGCAGCTTTACAGATTTCCAACAATTCGATTAGGGAACTGCCTTCCCAGAAAATATTTAGAAAGGGTGCTCAGTCTTTTACTTGGGAGGTCGATGATCCAAATGATGATACCCTCACTTATTCTATTTTTTTTAGAGGTGAAAATGAGGACAAATGGAAATTGCTTGAAGAAAACTATAAACGTCTTAATTTCACTCTAGAATCTGGAACTATACCTGATGGACGGTATTTGATAAAGATTGTAGCGAGCGATATTATCAATAATCCCTTTTCTTCTGCTAGATCAGGAAGATTAATTAGTCAACCCTTTAATATTGATAATACGCCGCCAAAATTTACTGTCTTGTCTCGAAAAATGAAGGGAAGCAAAGGTATTTTTCGGTTTAGAGTAATTGATGGTAGTTCCGGTCTTCGTAAAGCTGAATATGCGATAAACGGTGGAAATTGGCAAGCAGTTTTTTCTAAGGATGGTGTACTTGATTCTAAGTTAGAAGAATTTGAAATTACCACAAAATCATTGGATGAAGGGGAACATATTGTAGCCTTGCGTGTATTTGATGCTATGGGTAATATTGCGATAGGTAAGTCAACAGTAAGTATTAAGTAAAAGATGACTTTGTTGCCCCCCATTTAACTACTGGAAACAAGAACATGCATGTTGTCTTGGTCGAACCAAAGATCCCCCAAAATACAGGTAATATCGGAAGGTTATGTGTTTTGACGGAATGCCAACTTCATTTAGTTGGTCAATTAGGTTTTTCGATATCAGATTCTTACCTTCGAAGAGCAGGATTGGATTATTGGGAGTTACTGGATGTTAAACAACATGTTTCTCTCGTTGAACTTTGGGAACAAGTTCCACAGGCTAGATTTCATTACGTTAGTACAAAAGCCGATCAGCTGTATACTGAGGTTAATTATGATCAAGAGGATTACTTGGTTTTTGGAAGTGAAACTAAGGGTTTGCCTGAAAAATTGATTAATGACCAACAAAACTTTGCTATTAAAATTCCCATGTGGGGTAGAAAACCCAGAAGCCATAATTTAGGCAATTCTGTGGCAATTATAATTTATGAGGCATTGAGGCAAATAAAAAAGTTTTAGATGTTTTTCAAATTAAGATAAGAACTTAATATTCTTTAATACTAATGACCACTCCTTCTTGAAACTTCACGAAAATGATTTTTCGGGGTCTTTCACCATATATCCACTCTTCAACTTGACCTTTTTCAGTGGATTCTCTTATTCTTCTCAGTGGAAGTCCCATTGAATCCAATACCATGTCGCGGTCCATTCCTAAGGCTGCCCGCTTGTTCTTAACCGCTGCCTGAAATTCTTTAGGGAATGTTTCGATGAAATTTTTTGTTGATGATTTCTTACTGAAGTCCAAGACCGAAGATAAAATGGATTTGACTTTCTCTGGAGTGACATTAGGAATAAATTTGTCAAATTTTATGGTTAAATAGGACCCTTGAGGATTAGATGGGTCTAAAGTTCTGGCCAAAGGAGTTACTGAACTGCCTGTCCCAATATATATCCGTTCTAAAATACGTTTTTTCTTTTTTCCTCCTCCATTCAGTTCAAAAACCAATTTATTTTTTTTGAAGTCGACTTTGGTAATTTGAACTTGGAGTCCTACAGCAATATACTGTCCACTGTGAAGTAAGGCTTCTTCATTTTTTTTCCAGTCAAATTTTCCATTTTTGTCTAGAGTCAGTCCCTGCTTGTTGATAGGGAGTGCAACCTTTAAAGTAGCATGTTCACTTGAAATAGCTCTTATTATTGCTTGTTGTATATGATCATTCAGTTGAGAGTTTTTGTCCTTGGCGTTGATTATCCAGGGAAACAGTAAAGAAAATATCAATAAAACTCTACCAATTAGTTTAAACACAAATCTGCCACCTTTTGTTATTTGCATATTAATAATATATGACTGGTCTCATAACAAACTGATTGGGAATTCTAATTTATGGATAGGGGACAAGATTAGAGTGCTAAAGGCTTTTCTTAATCCAGCCTCCTCCAATTACCAAGTCATCTTGATAAA
>CAYWYX010000020.1:0-1289 GCA_964462735.1 uncultured Acidobacteriota bacterium
GTTCGAATGGCTCAGGAATTCAACATGCGTTGTCCGTTAGTGGATGGTCAGGGGAATTTTGGGTCGATTGATGGCGATCCACCTGCGGCAATGCGCTACACCGAGGCAAGACTAGCAAGTGTTTCAAGGGAAATGTTAGCCGATATTCAGATGGAAACAGTTGATTTTGTTCCTAACTATGATGACAGTCTGACAGAGCCAGCCTGTCTGCCAAACCGTGTTCCAGCGCTATTAATTAACGGGTCAGATGGCATAGCTGTTGGGATGGCAACCAAAATCCCTCCCCATAATCTTAAAGAAGTTATTGATGGCGTTATCCAATTGGTTGAAAAGCCCAAATCGAAGGTTGAAGACGTAGCTAATTTCATCCCCGGTCCTGATTTTCCAACCGGTGGATTTATTTTTGGTAAGAGCGGGATTGCCCAAGCCTATAGAACGGGGAGAGGTTCAATTATTATCCGGGCCAAGGCGGACATTGAAAAACAAACTAACAGTGATAAAACCTCGATCATCATTACTGAGATTCCCTTTCAAGTGAATAAAGCACGGCTGATCGAGAAGATTGCACACTTGGTTCAAGATAAAAAACTTCATGGTATTGTTAATCTTCGGGATGAGAGTGACCGCGATGGAATGCGTATCGTTGCTGAACTACGCCGAGGGGAACAACCAGAGGTTGTTCTAAAGAATCTTTATAAGTTTACGCCAATGCAGACTAGTTTTGGCATGAACATGGTGGCCATTGTCAATAAGCAGCCACAAGTGCTTAACTTGTTGTCCGCTCTGCAATGTTTTGTAGATCACCGCATTGAGGTAATTAAACGGAGGAGTAGCTACCAATTGCGGGCAGCCCAGGAAAGATCTCATATTATAGAGGGACTTTTTAAGGCTATAGAAAATATTGATAAGGTGATTAAACTCATTAAGGCCTCCAGTTCTCGAACAGAAGCTCGTGAGGGACTCATGCGGGAGTTTGACCTATCGTCAATTCAAGCTAAACGCATAGATGAAATGCAATTGGGGTCTCTGGCAGGATTGGAACGAGAAAAACTTAGTCAGGAATATGATAATTTGAGTCAGCGAATCGCCGAATTGCAAGAAATTCTCTCTCAGGATAAAACCCTGAGACGTCTTTTGGTTAAGGAGTTAAAAGAGGTTCAGAAGAAATACGGGGATGAACGTCGGACACCTATCCGTGATGAAGAAGCTGAGATCAAGGATGAGGACATGATCCCTATGGAAAATGTAATTCTTACTCTAACCAACGATAATTATGTCAAGCGAACTCC
>CAYWYX010000020.1:1389-4609 GCA_964462735.1 uncultured Acidobacteriota bacterium
GGTGAGAAGGTTGCAACTGTTCTTCCCGTAACTGAATTTGCTGAAGATCAGTTTGTAATGTTTGCTACCCGACTAGGAACAGTCAAGAAGACACGGCTGACGGCTTTTGGTAATCCAAGGTCCCGAGGGATTCACGCAATCAACTTAGACCCTGGCGATGACCTGATTGCAGTGGAATTAACTACTGGAGAAAATCAAATCTTTTTAGGGACTCGGGAAGGTAAATGTATCCGTTTCCATGAGAAAAATGTACGGGCTGTGGGCCGTACAGCTCGAGGTGTCAAGGGTATTAGGCTAGGAGCTAAGGATTTTTTGGTCGGAATGACGGTGAGCGGTGAGGAAGGACAAATCCTTTCGGTTACCGAAAACGGTTACGGGAAGCGAACCTTAATTGGACAGTACCGTAGCCAATCCAGAGGCGGTAAAGGTGTCATTAATATCAAAACTTCTGGCAGGAATGGTCAAGTAGTGGAAATTATGAAAGTCGACAAAGAATCACAGGTAGTCTTTATATCTATCCAAGGCCAGCAGATTAAGCTAGAAGCAGGAAGATTAAGAGCAATTGGCAGAAGCACTCAGGGAGTCCGGCTAATGGACCTAGATGAGGGTGATAAAATAGCGAACGGATGTATTGTTACAGACCAAACCCAGCAGCTAAAAGACGGTCGATCAAACACAGTACATTGATAATCTGCAAAACCATCAAGCTTGATAGTTAATTAAAGCCAAAAGGGCAAAGCAGCACTAGAATCTTATTGTTTGGCTGGAGAAACAATGGACTAAGCTAATTTGACCTGTTGGCTTTTTTTATCCCACTTCAAATATTTTTTCCTGCGAAAAGAATCTACTCCCATGGAAGTAACTACAGAACCATAATAACCAAGCATTTCATCGCAGTTTAGTGGGGATCCGTTCCGTATAGCATTTTGTAGGTTTTGATGATGAAGACTAACGTCTTCTGCTCCCGTTTTCCGGTAAACTTTTGACCAAAGTTCTTGAGCTCTGTATTCCCCAGGAACAACTTTATTTTCGAGGATGAGTTCCTGAGGGGTTATAACGAATCCTTCCTTGGTAAAACGAAGCGTAGCCTTGTGTCCTCGGATCACATGATCGACTGGGGAATCATTAGCCATCGAGGAAATCAACGAGACAGTTGGACCCCCTGGATAATCACATAACATGTTAAAGGTATCCGGAATTTCTGCTTCGCTATTCTCGAATTGCCATGTACCACCGGTAGCCACTACATGTTTCGGAAAAGTAAGCCCAACGGACTTAATAATTCTGGTTACTCGGTGAATGAAAAGATCGGTTGCAATTCCGCCTGAGTAATCCCAATAGCGTCTCCACTGAAAAAATCGTTGGGGATCCCATGGCTGTTTGGGGGCAGGACCCAACCAGGCTGACCAATTTAAGTTAGTGTTAGGATCGGCTTCAGGGTCAATATCATAAGCCCAGAAGTCATCTGCATAGTTACGAGAATAATCAATTTGAGCCATGACCACTTTTCCTAAAGTTCCTGAACGTATATAGTCATTGGCTACTTGGTAAGTTTCATCCGACATTCCCTGAACTCCCACTTGCATTTTTAATCCTGACTTCTTCACCTCACGAACAATCTCTTGGACTTGAGGAATTGTTTGCGCCATTGGTTTCTCTAAATAAACATGTTTTCCAGCAGCTAGCGTATCTAGAGCCATTTTGTGGTGCCAGTGTTCTGGAGTAGCGATTACGGCATAGTCGAGGTTTTTTTGGGAAAGCAGGTCTTGGTAGTCTGAAAAAGCAGTCGCTCCACTTTTTGCTGCAGCAGCGGTAAGGCGCTTACTATAAATGTCGCAGACCGAGACAACTTGAACATTATCTGTTTCCTGAAGTGCAAGGAGTGCCTCTAGGTGAATACTTCCCATTTTTCCACATCCAATAATCCCTATCAGTAATTTTTCATTAGCCCCAGGGATGGAAGAATAGCTTCGGGCAGTCCAGGCAGGCACTACAGCAACCCCAACACCGACACGGTTTAAAAACTCGCGGCGGTTAACTTTAATATCAGTCATTAGTGGTTCCTCTTTTTCAATTTAGATAGGAAAAGGATTCTGTTGGCCTCCTGATCCGATGGAAAGAATCGTCCTGAAGCGCTAATAACCTTCAGCCGGCCTAGAAACGCTTAACAAGTTTTTCTAGGTTCTTATTAAGGAAAAGACTTAAGTCGTTAGATGTAACCCCCAAATCGTCGAGTGCCTTTCTTTGTATTTCATAAATATCTTTTCTCCACCCTCGCGGAAAGACTGTTGAATCTGTTCCAAAAAGAAGACGTTCGATACCAAAAGCTTTTTCTTCTAGAACATTTTCGAAGAGTTCTTTTAAATTAGAGAATTTTGAGTTGTGTTGAAGCCAATTGTTTGAACTAGAGGTGTCAAGGTAAAGATTCCTGGATTCTCGAGCAGGTTCTATTAGCCCATCTAGTTGACCACACCCGAAATGGGGCACAATAAAAGAAACTTCAGGGAATTTACTCAAGACGCTACCAAGTCTTTGGGCATCTCCAAATTCTTGAATGCATTGATTGGAACCCCCCAGTTTTTCTTGAATTAATATTTTTAAGACACCAATGTGAACAAAAACTATCAGCTTAAATTTCCTAGCTAATTCATAAAGCCTCACACAGGAGGGATCGTCTGGGAAAAAATGGTGAAGAGCAGGAAAAAGAAGAAGCCCAGAAAGTTTCTTAGAAACGATATCTTCTACAATATCTGGAGCAGCGGGGTTTGTGGGGTCCACTAATTGGAACCCTACAAACCTATTGGGGAATAGTTTAATTGCTTTTCCTATGGAGGCCTGCTCACCTAAAATACTGCCAAATAAAACAGCCCGTGAGACTTTGTTTCGATCTAATTCCTTCACCCACAGCTTTGCTAGTTCCTGTGGATTTTCTGGAGGAGGAAAAATTCCGAGTTTATCAGAAGCACTGTCAGTAGGATCCTTAAGCTGACTGAATTCAGGTGACTGCTGTGAGTAAAAACGAATGACCTCACGTGTAAAAAAATGAAGGTGTGAGTCAAATATCATTTCCATAAAGGAATCATAACCACCTGTTCGTTTAGAAACAACACTCAATTCTAATTCGAATTAAGTGACAGACTATTGCAGTTTTATGCAACATAAGCCGTATATGCTAGATTACGCCAAGGTGGCCAGGGAGTATGAATATGAAAGGGCTGTA
>CAYWYX010000020.1:4709-7024 GCA_964462735.1 uncultured Acidobacteriota bacterium
TTCGTCTTTCGACTAAGAGTAGATCTTTTATAGGTTTCTGAATAAAAATCAAAGTAGATTTTCTTCATCTCTGGTGCCAACATACTGTAACTTTCAAGTTTTTTCCCCGCTTCACTGCGAGAAGGTGTCGGAACATTTTTGGATTTGTGAGTAGTCTTGCTATTCAAATGCAAACTCCTTATTTTTGTTTTAAATACTTTCTTAACTAATAGAATTAACCGGGGGCTTTTTAAAACCCTAAAATTATTTTCTAGTCGTGTTATAACATTGAAGTTTTAAATTAAGAAGCGGTTTTATATAAAGACATTATTTTGTCTGCTCAGGCGATTGAAAACGGATGCCTATTGACAGAATAATAGCAATTCCAGATAATCAGATAAATAATTTTAAAAAGATAAGGTTGCTTTGCAACTTTCATTTAATTTTGATTGGCTGTTTAATTAGCGAAGAATTGTTGGGAGCACATTATGAAAAAAAGTTTATTCTTGACACTAGTTTTAATTATTGGGTGCGTTATAGCCACCAACCCTCATGTCGCTCAGGAGAATCCTGGGTATACTCGAGCGGAGTATGATGCCTTCCAAAAGGCAGTTCAGGTTGCAGATCTAGGAGCAAAGGCCACAGCTTTGAAAAAATTTGTCGATGCGAACCCAAAATCTAAGTTGGTTCCCTACGCAAATGAACAGTTTGGCCCGGTGCTTCAAGGACTTTACCAGAAAAAAGATATGGCTACTTTAGGTCGAGTGGCTGAACAATTCCTACAATTAATGCCTGGTAATGATGTAGGAACGGGATACGCCTTTGAAGCCTTTGCCCAAACTAAAAATTATGTAAAGGCTGCAAAATATGGAGAGGCTTATTATGCTAAGAAACCTAACCAAGCTGCTGCTCAAATGTTAGCTATGGTTTTTTCCAACCTCAAGAACCAAAGTAAGTTTATTAATTTTGCTCAAAAGGCCCTGGAAGGAAAGAGTTCTAAAGACGCTTTTCTCCTCAATTATAAACTTTCGGAGATCTATATTAAAAGAAAGAGTTTTGGCAGGGCATCCAGATACTGTCAACGAGTACTTAATGCATATAGTGGTTCTGAAGTGCCTCCGGGTACTACTCCTGAAAAGTGGTCTCAAATAAAAGTTGCTTACAATAACATCATTGGTAAAACCCATCACGATGGCAAACGATACAGAGCAGCCATAAGGTCATTTCAAAACACCCTTAGGCTAAGTCCTCGAAATGGTCTGGCTTTTTACTACATGGGTATGTCTAACTGGGGGCAAGAGGATATTATTACGTCTATGAAGAATTTGTCTAAGGCTGTTACAGTTGATGGTGGGTTTGCCAAACCTGCTAGGAGTAAACTGGAGATTCTCTACAAGGCCTCTAACAACGGTTCGTTGGACGGACTAGAACGCAGAATTAAAGCAGCTGCTTCGGAGTTAAAGTAACTAGTTTCTTGAAAGAACCACAGTGAGATTCTCATTGAGTCTTGCTGTGGTTTCCTTAATGCTTTCCTCAACAAATCTTCCGCCCCGCCCGTTTTCCGATTTTAGACGGTCAATAGCTTATAGCTCATCATCAGTACCTGGATCTAGCGATATTCAGGAAGGGTTTAATATTCAGTCAACAATGATTGGAATCATCAGTATAAAAATTGGTTTGGCCTGAACCAATTCAACAAGAATATGAGGATAACGTGGAAATTGGGATAGTTGGCTTTGGACGATTTGGACAGTTTGCCGGAGATATTCTTACTAAAGAATTTAAAGTCTTTGCCTATGACCATCAGGCGACTGTCCAGAAAACGAATATTCAGTTAGCCTCATTAGAAGAAGTTGCAAAGAAGGAAGTTCTTCTAATATGTGTTCCGATTTCGGAAATGGAGGTTGCTTGTCGTCAATTAAAGCCACACCTATCCCCGGGCCAACTAATAGTAGATACCTGCTCAGTTAAGGAGCAGCCTCTTAGGTTAATGCTTGAGTTGTTGCCACCGTTTGTTGAGATTTTGGGTTGCCATCCACTGTTTGGTCCTGATTCAGGGAGCAGTGGTGTTTCTGGTTTAGAAGTTGTACTCTGTCCGACCCGGTGTACTCGTGTTGACAAGGTAAAGGCTTTTTTGGAAAAACTTTCTTTTAGAGTAACTGTAACTTCAGCAATGGAACATGATCAGGCAATGGCAAAAACCCAAGCACTCTTTCACTTTCTAGCCAAGGCATTCTCTCAACTTAAAATTGACCCCTATTGTTTGTCAACCCCTGGACCAGCACATTTATTTCAGGATTTTAATGATGTTTTAAGTGATTCAGACCAACTTTTTC
>CAYWYX010000020.1:7124-32836 GCA_964462735.1 uncultured Acidobacteriota bacterium
ACTGTCCATGTTTGCACCATTTCCATGGTCATTTTCTCCGATGCTATGACCAGTTCGGTGAAGAAAAGCGTCACCGAATCCAGCCTTAGAAATAACTTTACGTGCAACCTGGTCTACCTCCCAACCCTTGGTAGATGTTCCTGTGGTGTACCTGCGTTCGACAAATCTGATAGTACTGTCCCGGGCTTGTTTCACAACTTTCCATACGTTGAGGATTTGGGTCGGTATTTCATCTCCAAGAAAGGCAACCCAAGTATAGTCGGCGTAGACGGAGTGTGATTGTAATAATTTAGCCCAGAAGTCGATAAGAAGAAAATCCCCTCTCTTGATGTCAGCAGAAGATTCCGAACTGGGTTGATAATGTGGATTATTAGTGTTTTGATTAACTGCTACGATTGGAGGAGAATTGGACTGTAGCCCGAGATGTTGAAATTTTTTCCACATGGTCTGTTGAACTTGATATTCGGTCAGAGAGAGATTGTTTCTAGTTGTCTGACGAATCTGTTCCATAATTTCAAAAAATAGATGCATTAGTTTCTGACTTGCTAACATGTGTGTTTTGAGTTGATCCTCACTCCATCGAGCTTCAAAATATTGGATTAGATCAGCCGAGGAAACGATTTCTTTTCCAAGTTTTCTTACCATTTCTACCGTTCCAGCATCTACCCTGGAAACATAGGGTATAAAACAATTGGGAGAGTATTCCATAGCCAGACGTTGACTCTTGTTTAACAGTTTATTTAATCCGGCTTCCATTTCTTTCCAACTACTAAAACAAGATATTTCAACTGACAACTGTTGGAAACCCTGTCGTTCTATATGATGACATAACAGAGTTGGAGATCCATTGGCTGGAATCCAGTAGTACCATCTCCTTGTTACCATGGTTTTTTGAATTCCCAAAATTTTTTGGGCTAAAGGGTTCAGACCTTGAAAATCGTAAAGGAGCCAGCCATCAATCTTCATGGCTTTGATTTGTTCCTGAATTTCTTCAATTTTTAAATTCATTTAACTTGCCTCACTAAAACGAATGAGAGATCCAAAAATAAGAGAAGGAGATATTGTTACAAACTTATTTATTCTCCGATTTATAGACGATAGGTTAACTCTCTTAGGTCGAGGTAAATCGCTTGACAAACTATAAGATAGCAGACTATGGTTCATTGGTTTGATTGCTTTAGTATAGTGTGAAAAGGGTTGTTATAGGGGATCTTCTAAATTATATGATGAGATTTTGATAAAAAGGCAGTGCTGATTTCTTCTAAGGGTTACCAACTGCCGTGGGAGTAAGTAATTATGGGAGAGGGAGAAAGAACACTATTCACGAGTGAATCTGTTTCAGAGGGACATCCTGATAAAGTAGCTGATCAAATATCGGATGCTATTGTAGACTCTTATTTAGCTGGAGATCCAGATTCTCGGGTAGCCTGTGAGACATTGGTGACCACTGACTATTGTGTTGTTGCGGGAGAAGTGACATCCAGAGCTGTGGTTGACATTGAGAAAGTTGTCAGGAGCACGATTCATAAAATTGGTTACGTTCAAAAAGGGCTAGGTTTTGATTTTGAAAGTTGTAAGGTAGATATTAGGCTCCATCCTCAGTCCCCAGACATATCTCAGGGGGTCACAGAAGGGAAGGGCCTCTTTAAGGAACAAGGCGCTGGCGATCAGGGTATGATGTTTGGCTATGCATGTGATGAGACCTCTGAATTAATGCCAACCCCTATTGTATTAGCTCAGAGACTAGTAGAAACCATGGCGGAGCTTAGAAAAAGTGAACAAATTGATTATATTTTGCCCGACAGTAAAAGCCAAGTCACCATAGAATATGTTGAAGGAATACCTGCCAGAGCTGATTCCATTGTAATCTCCACGCAGCATAAAGAAAATGTTTCTCATGATCGTATCTATGCAGATGTCCTTGAGCAGGTTATCAAGCCTATTGTTCCAAATAGACTCCTTGACAACCGAACAAAGTACTATGTCAATCCAACTGGAAAATTTGTTGTAGGTGGTCCTAGTGGGGATACAGGGTTAACAGGTCGTAAAATTATTGTTGACACATATGGAGGCTGGGCTCGTCATGGAGGTGGTGCTTTTTCGGGAAAAGATCCAAGCAAAGTGGATCGCAGTGCTGCTTATGCTGCCCGCTATGTGGCAAAAAACATTGTTGCTGCTGGGCTGGCTAGGAAATGTGAGGTTCAATTAGCTTATGCGATTGGGATTGCACAGCCCATGTCTGTTTTGGTCGACACTTTCGGTACTGGAAGATTAAAACAGGATGAGCTGGGGAACATTATTCGAGAAATTTTCGATCTCCGACCCAAGGGGATTATCGATTCTCTTTTCCTGAAACGACCTATCTTCCAGTGTACAGCTGCCTATGGTCATTTTGGAAGATCTGCTGGTGATGATGGATCATTTAGTTGGGAGAAAACTGACAAAGTCAAAAACCTAGGCATGCTAGCATCCCAATACGGATTAGAATAGCAATGAATAGTAACGATTCACTAGGTACTTCCTAGAAGGGAAGTTGTCGTTTAGTTTGTTTTTAAAATAAGCTCGAGATTCAGGGGAATTTAAAAGATCTTCCCTGACAAGGCCTTTAAGAATTTCAATAGTCCGACCGATAAATTGTAGTGTCGTCTCAGGTATTCAGCTTCATTTCCCTTATTTAAATTCAGCATTCTTTGGGAACGTATCCCAAAAGAATTTGAATGTAAAAATCCCCGAGAGTTATTCCTAACAATACCGTAAAGATTGCAGAACCCTCTTTGAGAAGTCTTCAAGAAATATTGGTCAGTGAGGTATGCTAAGATTCAACATAGAGGTCCTAAAGCTTGGAAGATATAAACCAGAATTATTGTTTACCTTTAGATTAGAACACCAGAAAAGGTTGGCTTCAGATGGACCAAAAACAGACTTGTTCAAGCTCATCACAAACTAGGAAAATAAAGCTAGAAAAGTCAGAGGTTGAGAAAATTATTCTCACTGTGGTAAGCACCTTCCTGACGGAACTAGGTGCTTATAGAGCATTGCGGAGATTGTCGTTAAAAGTTTCTCTTGAAGAAGACCTCGGTTTAGGGAGTCTAGAAAGGGTTGAATTATTGCTCCGATTAGAAATAGAACTTGGTCTGAAATTTCCAGAACATCTGTTGTCTGAGGCTAAGACAATTAAAGATATTGTTGGTGTGATTTTTGAACAAGAACAGGAAACATGCCATTCTAATAAAAATAATCAGAGCAGTAGAATTAACTCGTTGCCGAAGGCCAAACAGGTTCAAGACGGTATGGGTGGAATTGATTTCTGGTCTAAAAATGGAGGTTGGCCTGGAACCCTTGACGCAGCTCTTTCCTATTACGCTCAGCAAAGTTGGGATCGTCCCCACATTCATTTACGACTAGAAGACGGTCAAATGCAGGTGATTTCCTATGGAAAATTATTTGCTGAAAGTTCTCGTGTTGCAGGGGTTTTAATAGAGAAATGGGGTCTTAATCCCGGCGACAGAGTTGGTGTTATGCTCCCAACAGGCTCTGATTTTTTTTATGCGTTTTTTGGAATTATTTTGTCCGGAGGAATTCCGGTACCCCTATATCCCCCTTGGCAGGCTAACCGGTTGGAAGAATATGCTCAGCGTCAGACAGGAATCCTTAAAAATGCAGGAGTAAGATTTCTAATCACCTTCCAAAAAGTTAAGCGCTTAATGAATATATTGAAAGTTGGCCTACCAAGACTAGAAAATGTTTTTACAGTCGAAAGCCTAGAGAAATCCTCAGAAGAAATTCGAAAGTCCATTCCGGAAGGCATTTCGTTGATTCAGTATACTTCAGGAAGCACAGGAGATCCCAAAGGCGTGGTGTTGACCCATGCCAACTTGATTTCAAATATCCGAGGATTAGCTCAGGCTCTAAAAATAACCCCCAAGGACATAGGTGTAAGTTGGCTGCCACTCTACCATGATATGGGGTTAATTGGTGCGTGGCTTTCTTGTCTTTATCTGGGTATCCCCATTGTCATTATGTCCCCTCAGGCATTTTTGAACCGACCAGAACGTTGGCTTTGGGCGATTCACCATTATCGAGCAACTTTGTCAGCTGGCCCAAACTTCGCCTACGAACTTTGTTTAAGCAAGGTGAAGGAGAAAGACCTAGAAGGCCTAGATCTTAGTTGCTGGCGGGCGGCACTGAATGGTGCAGAATTTGTTTCATTGGAAACCTTGGAAGGGTTCTCAAGTAAGTTTAAGAACTACGGCTTTAGGATGGAGTCATTCCTTCCTGTCTATGGTCTGGCTGAGTGTTCATTGGCTGTTACCATTCCACCGTTAAATCGTTCTCCGCTTTATGAGAAAGTTAATAGAATAATTTTTGAAAACAGTGGTTATGCAAAATTGGCGGACAATAAAGAAGGAAACCCCTTAATTTTTATTTCCACTGGTAGGCCTCTTGTCAAACATGATGTCAGAATTGTCAGCGAAAAAGGAGAAGTTCTCGCATGTCGGTCACAGGGACAAATCCAGTGTCGAGGGGCCTCTACAATGAAAGGTTATTTTGAAAACAATGTGGCTACGTCAGGTGTGCTCCAAGGTGAATGGATCAACACAGGAGACCTAGGTTATCTAGCAGATGGAGAATTATTCGTTACCGGTCGGATCAAGGACCTTATTATTAAAGGCGGACGAAATATTTTTCCCCAGGAAGTAGAGCAGGTGACAGCTAATGTAAAAGGAATTCGTCGAGGCTGTGTGGCAGCTTTTGGAGTTGCCGGAGCTGAGCTGACGGGTGAGCGACTAGTCGTTGTGGCTGAAACCCGACTCTCTGAAACAAAAGATCGACAACAACTGACTTCAAAAGTTGCAGACTGCATTAGAAATAGATTAGATATTTTTCCAGACGAAATTTTATTAGTTTCTCCCCACACAGTACCAAAAACCTCGAGTGGTAAAATTCGTCGTGATAGTTGTCGGGAGATGTATCTTCAGGATAGGTTGAATTTAAAAACCCCTGCTACCTGGATACAAACAAGTCGGCTAATTATGAACGGATTAATCCGAATGATTTGGCTAGCTATTAAGAAAGTAGTCTTTTGGATTTATGGGGCGTATGTTTGGTTAATCTTGGGACTGGTGACGATACCATGCTGGTTATTATTAATATTAGGCATACCTAAATCAAGGCCTCAAAGGGCAACAGTTTTGTTAAAAGCTTTATCCCGGTTGACACTAAAATTTTCGGGACTCCAACCAGTTATTAAGGGTTCTGAGAACTTTCGAGATTTGTCTATCGATCAAGGAAAAGGTCTATTAGTAATTTCCAACCATTCCAGCTATTTGGACATACTCATCCTTGCCGCCTCCATACCATTTGATTTTTGTTTTGTTGCAAAACGGGAAGCGGCATCTTGGCCTTTTGTGGGTACCTTTATAAAAAAGTCTGATTACTTAACTATTGATCGTGAGAATGCTAGTGAAGCAGTTCAGGACAGTAATCGAATCAGGAGTGTGTTGTTGAGTGGGAGGCCAGTCCATATTTTTCCTGAGGGAACTTTTACAGCTGCTAATGGATTACGACCATTTCAAATGGGGGCTTTCAAAGCAGCTGTAGATACAAATTCTCCTCTTTTGCCTGTCACCTTGCAGGGGACTCGCAAAGTGCTTCGTGATGGTCTTCTTTTGCCATCCTATCATCGGATTAACGTTATAGTTAGTCCAGTCATAAGGCCAAGAGGTAAGGACTGGAAAGAAGCAATCAGACTTCGAGATACAGTTCATTGTGAAATTCTTAAGAATTCAGGAGAAGATCCGTTACATCTTATTCTAGCTGGTCCAACAAAGAAAAAGTTTAAGAGGATTTTGGATGAGCCCATGGGGAAATAGGACTACTTTTATAGATTGGAAGAAAGGTTACTCATGTAATCGTTATTTAACCATGCTTAATTAAAAAAAGCTTTTTTTGGAGTACAGTTGATTCTCAGTGTGTTTTTAGCCAAGGGACTTTAAAATGACTCAAAGTAAATCTGAGTTCAGTGATCAGTTAATTCTCACCATTGACGTAGGTAGTTCTTCAGTACGTGCTAGCCTGTACGACCAAGAAGCTAGTGTTAAAGATAATTTCCAGAGTCGCAGGAATTATAATTTTGAAACCACTTCAGCCGGAGGTGTTGAATTTGATGCGGATGTTCTTTTTAAACTAGTTTTACAGGTAATAGACGAGGTATTGGAACGCTGTGGGAAAAGATGTTTCCGGATCGCTGCAGTGGCCATGTCTACTTTTTGGCATAATTTGGTGGGAATAAATGTTGCCGGCCAAGCAATGACTCCAATTTATTCTTGGGCTGATACGCGTAGCTCCAAAGAGGCGGAAGGTTTCCGACAGAGGATCGACGAAGTTCAGTATCATGGTAGGACTGGATGTGTAATTCATCCCAGTTATTTGCCCTCAAAGTTGATGTGGATCCAAGAAGCTCTGCCCCAAACATTTCGTAAAGTGTCTCGCTGGATGTCTTTTGGGGAGTATTGTTACTTAAAATTTTTTGGAACCGCCACTTGTAGCTTTTCAATGGCCTCTGGAACAGGCTTGTTTAACCAGAATTTACAGGATTGGGATAATGAAGTTTTAGAAATTCTTCCAATTGAAAGAAATCAACTGTCACCACTCATTGACCTTGATAATCCCTTAAGGGGACTTATTAAGCCATTTTCTAGTCGCTGGCCTAGTCTAAACCGAATCCCTTGGTTGCCTGCCATTGGTGATGGAGCCTGTAGTAATATCGGTAGCGGATGTTCTACTCCGAAGAGTTTAGCTCTGATGGTAGGAACTTCTGGAGCTATGAGGGTTGTATTTAGGAGGAACAAGATCAATATTCCTCAGGGCTTATGGTGCTACCGTGTGGATCGCCATCGGTTGGTTATGGGGGGTGCCCTTAGCAATGGAGGCCTTCTTGTTGCTTGGATGAGAGAGACCTTACAGTTACCTCAAGAAAAAGAAACCCTTGAATGCCAAATTGCGGAAATGGAACCCTCTTCCCATGGTCTTACTATACTTCCATTTTTAGCAGGGGAACGGAGTCCTGGTTGGCATTCAAGTGCAAGGGCAACGATTAAAGGGCTTAGTTTGCATACAAAGCCCCTTGATATTTTTCGAGCCTCTCTCGAATCGGTAGCTTACCGTTTTGCTAAAATTGAAAAGCTTTTAACCCCAGTTGTTCCGGAAAATCAAGAAATCATAGCTTCTGGTGGAGGAATTTTACATTCACCAACCTGGCTTCAGATCATGGCTGATGTTCTGGCTAAGCCGATCTTTGCCTCAGGAGTGCGTGAAGCGTCCAGTCGGGGAGCTGCCCTGCTAGCATTAGAAGTTTTGGGTTATACTGAAAAAATAGAGGATGTTAAGGTTCCTATGGGTTCGAAGTATGTTCCTAACTGGGGAAAACATGACAAATATCTGAAGGCTATGGAAGAAACAGAACAACTATATCAGTTAATGTTGAATAATGAATTTTGATTGGTTTATACAATCTTTCTAGATGAAACCTTAAAAAAGCGTGCGATTGATAGGTACTTTTTAAACTATTATTTTTCGTTAACAATCCACTTCTGATGATTCTTGAGTTGAAGGCCTCTCTTAGATCTAAGTTACATGTCTTCCAACGAAGGAGCTATAAATGAAAAATGAGGAAGAAGTAACTAATTCGTTACTAAAACTGCGTTCTATAGGTCAAAGTCCCTGGTGCGATAGCATTAGTCGATCCCTTATTAACGAACTGCCTCAAAGAATTGCTAAAGATGGCCTATGTGGGGTTACATCAAATCCGACAATTTTTGAGAAGGCTATCAATGGAAGTACGGATTACGACAAAGAAATTAGGTCGTTGGCTCAAGCTGGAATGTCGACCTTCAGGATTTATGAGTCTTTAGTGGTTAATGACATTCAGAAAACAGCAGATCAGTTTGGGAGGTTGTTTGAGGAATCGAAGAAACTGGATGGTTTTGTAAGCTTAGAAGTTTCCCCTCATCTAGCGCACCAGACTCAAAAAACGATTGAAGAAGGACGTCATTTATGGAAAGCAGTAGCAAGACCCAATCTAATGATTAAGGTTCCCGCAACTCCAGCAGGAATGCCTGCAATTACTCAGCTAATCAGTGAAGGGATTAATGTAAATGTTACATTGATGTTCTCAATCAATCATTACCGACAGGTAGCAAAAGCGTATCTGAGAGGTCTAGAATCTTTGGATAGGACTGCTGGTTTTCAGCCAGTTGCTTCAGTTGCTAGTTTTTTTGTGAGTCGAGTGGATACAGCTGTAGATAAATTGCTTTATCAGCTGAAAGAACAAGCTTCAACAGAAACAGCAAAAAAAACTTGTGAAGATTTGTTTGGTAAGACAGCCATTGCTAATACCCGTTTAGTTTATCAAGAGTTTAAGAAATTTTTTTCAGAGAAATCATTTCTTAACTTTAAAGAAAAAGGGTTTAATGTTCAACGACCACTTTGGGCTAGTACCAGTACTAAAAACCCAAATTACCGGGACGTTTTATATGTTGAGGAACTAATAGGGGAAAATACTATTAATACCATGCCTCTTGATACCATGGCAGCTTTTAGAAGGCATGGTAGAGCGACTTCTACTTTGGAAAAGGGTTTGGAAGATGCCATTAGAACGTTCTCTCTTCTTAAAGATTTGGGGGTAGACCTCGATGCAGTAACTCTCAAGCTACAGGAAGATGGCGTTAAACTTTTTTTGAATTCTTTTGACAATTTAATTGCGTCAATCGCAAAGAAGCAGGAGGAAATCACTAGAGTTTGATTTTCCGGTGAGGCGAACCTTCTATGGGTTCTGCCCGGCTTTGGGAAATAGCAGAGATTTGTTTCCATGAAAATCCTTCCCGATTTAACAGGACTAACCCAACCAGAATAATTGGTGCCATTGAGCAAATGTAGGCAACATTACTGATCGCATGTGCTTGGGACTGAGGATCTTGGGAAGAGAGGTTCTGCGGGAAAAAATTAACTAGAGTCAAACTCATAAATAATTGAAAACCACCCATTCCCCCTGGAGTTGGAATGGCAACCCCCACGACTGTAATAACGACTATCAAAAAAGCTCCCCAAAGAGGAAAATCATCGAGATAAGCCATTACTACAAACCAATCTCTAAAAGCGATGCAACTCCAGATAGCTAGAGAAAGAATAGATGCTTTCAAAAGATTTCCACCCCTTTTTACAATCTTAAACCCTTCCAAGAAGGAGAGAAAAAAATGCTTTAGTTTTGAAGGAATAATTTTTGGCCAACTCTTTTGGCGGAGCAGAAAAGTTAATAAACCGAGGGCGGACAAAAATGCTAGAAACCCAAAAAAAGACCACTTGATAGCAAACAAGATCTCTTGACTACGATCTGAATTAGACACATGAATTTGTGAGAATAAAAGCAAACACGATCCAAAGATAATAATTAATGTGATCATGTCAAGCACCCGCTCTAAAAAGGATGTTCCTATCACTGAGAGAGATGAAATCTTTTCTTTTTTTGCTAGGAGCACAGAAGCAACTATTTCTCCAGCCCTAGGTGGAATTAAGTTGATGACGTATTTGATTAAGGTAAAAGAAAACAATCTGTTATAAGAGATTTGGTTTTTGATAGGAACTAGCAAAATTCCCCATCTCCAAGCACGTAAAGCCATGTGAATCATTGTAAAAATCAGGCCAATTAAAAGGAATAAAGGGTTGCCATTTAGCATTACCTCCCAAACCTTTTTCCAGTCAGGAACGCTGAAATAGATCAGGACAGATACCAGTAATGTCAACCCGAGGCTAATAATCCAAGCAAATGCTTTTTTCATGGTAAGTTTTTACAGGTATGGTTTTGTACAAACAGAATTCTGAAAATCATTAGAATAAAAGTGAATTAAAATAGTTTGTCCTTTGATTGAAACCAAATTGGCTAAACGCTTAGATAAATTTTTAACCTAAGGAATGGATTAAACAAGTTTTGTTATAGGCAATCCAAGGTTTTGATGGTGACACCCTAGCATGATAAAGGTGACTTCTCAAGCAGCTAAGGGTACAATTGGAATCGTTTTTGGCCAAGATAAAGAAGCTTTATGATAAGCATGGGAAGACTATTTTAAAATAATTTATTTGATTCTAGTACTTGAGAGAAAGCCTTGATTCAGGATAATTTTTAGGTGATTTTGGAATTTGTTCTCTGAAGGAAGTATAAATGGCTCATCTGGAGCAACTTAAAGCAATACTTGCCACGGTATGTGATCTGCGGGGAGCAGGATCTCTTTTGAGTTGGGATCAACAAACGTATATGCCATCCGGAAGCGGTTTTGCCCGCGCAGAGCAGTTGGCAACTTTAGAAAAGTTAGCTCATGCCCAGTTCACTTCTAAGGAGATCGGGGAACATTTAGAAGGCGCTATTGGAGAGACAAAACCTTTAGCCTATGATTCGAACGCGGCTAGTTTGGTACGACTTGTTCGTAGGGAATATGATAGGGCTCAAAAGATACCACCTTCCTTAGTGGCAGAAATTGCTCGACAGACTTCCTTAGGTATGGAAGTTTGGATAAAAGCCCGTAAAACCTCTAATTTTGGATTATTTCAGAGCTCATTACAGAGGATTATTGAACTGCAAAGGGAATTAGCTGATTGTTTAGGATTTCAGAATAAACGCTATGACGCTTTATTAGATCAATACGAGCCTGGAATGACAACATCTACCTTAAATAAATTGTTTTCAGATCTAAAGTCCGGATTACTCCCCCTGGTTGAAGGTTTATCCCAAAATATAAGTGCTGTTGACGACAAGGTGCTACATCAACATTACCCCGCAGAGAAGCAATTGGAATTTGGTCTCAAGATGGCTAAACTAATTGGCTACGATCTGAGTCGTGGAAGACAAGACCTATCAGTCCATCCTTTTTGTACCTCATTTTCGATCAATGATGTTCGAATTACAACACGCCTTGATGAAAAGTTCCTATCCTCTGCCCTTTTTGGAACACTTCATGAATGTGGTCATGCCCTTTATGAACAAGGAATCAACATAGAATTGGAGCGAACTCTTCTTGGAGGAGGAACTTCACTGGGAATTCATGAATCCCAATCGAGGCTCTGGGAAAACTTAGTTGGTAGAAGTCGAGAATTTTGGAAATTTGCTTATCCAATTCTAAAGACTTTTTTCCAAGATTCATTGGAAGGATGTTCATTGGAAGCTTTTTATCGTTCTATTAATCGTGTTCAGCCTTCTCTGATTCGTGTAGAGGCTGATGAAGTTACGTATAATCTACATATCATGTTCCGTTATGAATTAGAAGTTGACCTTTTGGAAGGAAATCTTCAAATCAAGGACTTGCCAGAGGCTTGGAACAGTAAAATGCAGGGATATCTGGGGGTTATTCCTTCTAATGATGCAGTTGGGGTACTACAAGATGTTCATTGGTCTCATGGTTTAATTGGTTATTTCCCTACCTATGCCCTAGGCAATTTAGTATCAGTTCAATTCTATCAGCAAGCTCAAAAGGCAGTACCGAGGATTGTCGCTGAAATCGAGAAAGGGAAATTTTCAAACTTGCTTGCTTGGTTAAGAGAACATGTTCATCAACACGGACGAAAATTTATGCCTGAAGAGCTTGTTAAAAAAGAAACTGGAGAATTTATCAGTGCAGGACCCTTTATTCAGTATCTTAAAACAAAATATTCTGAGATATACTTTTGATTGGCAGATAAGAACCCCAAAGTCAGTAAAACCATAAGATTTTTTCTAAAATATAAAAACGGTCTTTTTATTTAATAAATGTAAAGAGCGAAAAGAATGAAAAAAGTTGAATCAAATTCAATCCGCCATGATTGGGACGTTGAAGAAATTGAAGCTACTTATCTGTTACCTATACCTGACTTGATCTTTCGTGCTCAGTGCTTCCATCGTTCTTATCATTCCTCTGAGGAGGTACAAGGTTGTTCCCTGCTAAGTATCAAGACAGGCGGATGTCCAGAGGATTGTGGGTACTGTCCTCAGTCAGCCCATTACAATACGGATTTATCCGACCACGGCCTAATGGCCCTTGAGGATACCTTGGCAGAAGCAGAAAAAGCTTGTCAGGAGGGGGCTACCCGGTTTTGTATGGGAGCTGCTTGGAGGCAGGCACCTGAGGGTTTGGAATTTGACAGGGTTTTAGAAATGATACGAGGAGTTAGAAACCTTGGGATGGAGGCTTGTTGTACCCTAGGCATGTTAACGGAAAAACAGGCTGAGGCATTAGCTTTAGCTGGCCTAACTGCTTACAATCATAATCTCGATACTTCACCTGAATTTTATGGGGAAATAATTACCACTCGTACTTATCAGGATCGACTTGAAACTTTAGCTCAGGTGCGAGCGGCTGGGATCAGTGTTTGCTGTGGGGGCATTATTGGAATGGGAGAAAGTCGCTGGGATCGATGCCGTTTACTTGAGCAATTAGCCACCCAAACCCCTCACCCTGAAAGTGTTCCTATTAACTTGTTAGTTCGTGTGGAGGGTACTCCTCTTTCAAATCAAGAAGAGTTCGACACTATCGAAATGGTTCGGACGATGGCTACTGCTAGAATCCTGATGCCTAAATCTATGGTGCGACTGAGTGCAGGTAGATCATCGCTTTCTGATGAAATTCAAACTTTATGCTTCCTTGCTGGTGCAAATTCAATTTTTATGGGTGAACGCCTGTTAACTACTCCTAACCCCCAAACTCACCAAGACCAAAAATTATTAGATCGACTGGGAATGAAGTTTCGGCCTAGTAGTAAACCTGGAATCAATTAAATGAAGTATTGGAGCATTCAAGAGGAAAACTTCAAATCTAGGTAACAATTTATTCAGGAAAGGATCAAAAATTGGTTCATTGTTGAGGGGCAGCTAATTTGATTAAGAAATAGGTCGATCAGCTGCTCATAGGTGTTTGACATTAGGTAAACAATTTTAAATAAAATATGAAAAAGCTCCTCTTTCTGGGAGCTCAGTTAAAGACGGGTGGTATACTTTTCTTTGCCTATGTTTGGTTCTCCTTCAGTATCTAAATTCTATTTGGAAAAGGTCCTAAGTCTAGAGGATATGCTCAAACAGGTAGAGCATTTGCGAGAGAAAAGTCAAAGAATGGTTTTTACCAATGGCTGTTTCGACATAATACACCCAGGGCACATCCACTATCTACATAGTGCTCGCCAACTAGGTGACGTCTTAATTGTAGGGGTAAATAGTGACCGTTCAATTAAAAAGCTCAAAGGAGCTCTCCGGCCTATAATGAATCAAAATGAACGTGTCTTAGTTCTCTCTGCTATAGCAAGTGTAGATTACATAACGATTTTTGAGGAAGATACCCCTCTCCGTCTGATCGGCTCAATTCTTCCCGATGTCCTTGTAAAAGGGGCTGACTGGGATGTTAGAGAAATTGTGGGAAAGGAAACAGTAGAGGCTGCCGGTGGGGCTGTTATTTCCCTTCCTTACCAAAAAGGATTGTCCTCTACTGCAATTGTTGAACGGATTCTAAACCGGTATAGTCATTAATTTTAAATTTAAAGTGCCCTAATCGTCACTTAGTTTGGAGAGTTTAGGGGCTAAAACTAAATAGGTCTGACATTAGCGTGATTTTTGAAAAACGACCTTCTCAATTATTTGAACATTCTAATTTTCAATATATTCAACAATATTTTAACTCTGGTCCTTGTGCAATTACATTGTCTGGAATCACCGTTGCTGCTAAACCCGCCTTCTTAGCTATTCTGCAGAATCTCTTAAAAAAGCCAATTTGTTTTCTTAGTGCTTCCAAATTAAATTTGGAACAAGTAAGAAATTCAACCTCTTTTTATCACCGTGTTATTTCTGATAGAAAATCAGAAGGTGTCGCTAGTTTTCCAGCTATAGAACCTAGTCCCTTTAGTGGTCTACCACCGCATCCAGAAACTCTAAAGAATCGAGCAGTCACGTTGTGGAAAATCTACCATAGAAAAGTTGACATTTTAATTTGTGAGCCTGCTGCCCTGGCAACCAGGATTTCAAATGTTAAGCAGTATTTTCAACAGGTCCCTTTAATCGAAGTTGGTAAGAACGTCGATCCTGATGAAATAGTTTCTTATTTGAAACATGCTGGATATTTTGAAGAGGAGCCTGTAACTAACGTTGGGACTTTTTCTAGGCGTGGGGGAATTTTGGATGTTTTTTCTCCAGCAAGGGAAAATCCAGGACGAATTGAATTTTTTGGTGATGAGATTGAGTCGCTCAGGGAATTTTCAGTAACTTCACAAAGATCTATTGGCTCCGTTTCCAGTATCACGCCAATCCCACTGAGGGAAATGTTATTTAAACCAGAGGATTTAAGGTCATGGATTAAAAAAGCAAAAGAGAGATGGGTCTCAGAGCGATTTAATGAATTTTTTGAAAATATAGCAACCCAAGTAAATAATGGTGGAAGCTCCCAGGGATATGAAAATCTGCTTCCATTGATAATTCCCCGTCCAAATAGTTTTCTAGATTTTATTAGTGATTTTACGATTGTATTAGACGAGCCAGAAGAGATTAATGAGTGGTGGGCTAGCTGGAAAAATAAAATGGAGGAGGATAGATTTCAATTAGATGATCAAGATATACCCAGTTTTGAGGTATCGGAGGTGTTTGAATCGTTTCCTCATATCGAGGAAAAGCTCGTAGGTCGAAAAATCATTAGGTTAGAGCAATTGGGAACGAAAACGTCTAATGCTTTCGCTCCAGGTGTTCAAGACCTAAGCTCCACAAAGGATCTGTTGTCCAAGCAAAATCTAGGGGAAAATAGCTCCGAGACTATATCCAATATAAATTTTCAGACTGTCCCAATTAGAAAATACCATGGAAATATCAAGTCTTTGATCCAGGATCTAAAACAATTTTTGAGGACTGGAGCCCAAATTATTTTTGTCCAGTCTACTTCAGGAAAGGCAGCACGTCTAAAGGAAATTTTTCTGGAGTACGATTTGCAAATTAATTCAGGGTTAGAATTAAATGAATTTGGGAATAATCCGGAGCATGCCTCCATCATAGTAGAACAAGGTCACATTATTGAGGGTTTTCATTATGTAGACAGGAACCTTATTGTTATTGGGGAAAGAGACATTTATGACGAAATTGACTTTCTCGAACGTCCATTAGGATTAAAATGGCGATCGGGAACATTTGTTTCAGACTTTCGTGAGTTGAAAGCAGGTGATTATTTGGTTCACATAGATCATGGTATTGGCTGCTACAGGGGATTAAAGGAGATTAAACAAGGAGATTTGAATCAGGAATTTATGGTATTAGATTATCAAAATGAATCTAAACTTTATGTTCCTTTAGAACGATTGGATTTAATCCAAAAGTATAGCAGTGAAGTTAGGCATAAACCGTCACTTGATAAACTAGGAAATTCTAATTGGAAGAAGGTAAAGGCCCGAGCTAGGAACGCCATGAGGGATATGGCCAAGGACCTCCTTAAATTATACGCGAAGAGAAAAATTATTCCGGGCTACAGTTTCTCAACTTCTGGTCACTGGCATAATGAATTTAATGAAGCATTTGAGTTTTCCGAGACACCAGATCAAATAACTGCAATAAAAGATATTAATAGAGATATGGAACTATCAACACCAATGGATCGGTTACTATGTGGAGATGTAGGGTTTGGTAAAACTGAGGTTGCTATGCGAGCAGCTTTCAAGGCTGTATTTGATGGGAAGCAAGTAGCAATTCTTGCTCCCACTACAATATTAGTTTTTCAACATTATCTTGTTTTTAAACAAAGGTTTAATGCTTTTCCTATAACCATCGAAATGTTGAGTCGCTTTCGGAGTCCAAAGGAACAGGCAGTAATCTTCGAACGAGTCACAAATGGTAAAATTGATATTCTCATAGGTACCCATTTAATTCTGTCTAAGAAGACCGAGTTCCGTGATTTGGGTCTTTTAATTATAGATGAGGAGCAGCGTTTTGGAGTTTCTCATAAGGAAAAGCTAAAAAAACTAAAACAAAATGTAGATACTTTGGCCATGACAGCAACTCCAATTCCCAGAACACTACATATGTCGTTGTTGGGTATTAGAGATATGTCAATAATTGAAACTCCACCTCGTGATCGACTGGCGATCCAAACGAATGTTATCCCTTTTAGTAAACAGATTATTCATAATGCTATTAGTAATGAATTAAAAAGGGAAGGACAGGTCTACTTTGTCCACAATAAAGTCGATTCAATTTATTCGATAAGTGAGATGCTGCAGGAAATTTGTCCAGATTCCCGCATTTTGGTCGCCCATGGCCAAATGAATGAACGCGATCTAGAGTTAACTATGTTGAGGTTTGTAGAACACAAAGCAGATATCTTAGTGTCAACTACAATTATAGAGAATGGTCTAGATGTTCCTCTTGTAAACACTCTTATTGTTAATCAGGCGGATCAGTTCGGTCTAGCCCAGCTATATCAATTAAGAGGAAGGATAGGGCGTTCAAATCGACCTGCCTATGCTTACTTACTGGTACCGCAGAATAAGGTTCTTTCAAGTATTGCTAGACAGCGTTTATCTGCCTTAAAGGAGTTTAGTGAATTAGGTTCTGGATTTAAGATAGCGGCACTGGATTTAGAATTTCGGGGAGCAGGTAATTTGCTTGGTGGAAAACAGCACGGTCACATTAACAATATTGGGTTTGACCTGTATTGTCAAATGCTTGAAAGAGCCATTAAAGAAGTACAAGGAGAAGAGCTTCTGCCAGAGACTCAGACTCAGGTTAACCTCAAGATAAGAATAAAGATCCCACCAGAATATATCCCTAATGAAAATCAGAGGCTTAGTATATATAAGCGTGTTTCATTAATTACAGAACAATCTGAAATTGATTTTCTACGTAACGAGTTAGAAGACAGATTTGGTCCTGTTCCCGATGAGGTAGAACAACTAATTGAATACACAAGACTGCGGCGCCTAGCGGGAAAGGCCCTTGTACAGTCTATCGAGAAAGTAAAAGAGGGTATAATCATTAAATTCCACGATAAAACCCCCATAAGACCCCAGAAATTGGTTGAAACAGTTTCAAGTCATCCTGGCCTATCTCTAAGCCCAAGGGGATACTTGACCCTTTATTCTGACAGTATTACTCAAGAAGATATGTTGAATTCGGTGAGAATAATTCTGAATGAACTAATTTCTTAAAATATTTTGGTTGAATAGAGTAATGAGTAGCTAATGGTCTCAATTAAATTAGGTGATATTAAATAAGATCTCTTTCACCTTTTTTCGACAATAAAATGGTCTGTTGGAATCTCTGTGTGAATAAAGCTCTTAACTTCTTCGAGTAATTTAGCTAAAATTTCAAACTCTTAACAAGTTCTATTTTTTCTGGGTTGGTACTGGTTAGTACTTTTTTCTGGGGAGGGAATAATGAAACTTCGCTGGTTTTTCATTTTAGTAACTTGGACTTTTATCGTTCCGACGTCGGTTGTTCTTGCCAATACTATTTTTGAAGAGATTATCTGCCGTGTTAACAACCAAATTATTACTAGTTCTGATTATGAGGAGGCAAGGAATCTGATAAAAAAACAGTTGTCTCGGGATCAAGAAGTTAACTCCAGTGGAAAAATGACACAGATTTTGGACGAGCGAGAAAAGAATTTGTTGAGTGATATGATCGAAGATCGTTTACTCGTCCAGAAAGCAATGGTATTGAAGATGAATGCAGATACCGATGTGATTAAATATTTAGATCGTCTAAGAAAAGAAAACGGTCTACCAACTATTGAAGCCCTTGAAAAAGTGATGTCAGAACAGGGTATCAATCCCATTGATTTCAAGAAACGGTTGAAAGATCAAAGCCTAAGAGAACAGGTTCTAGGTCGAGAAGTATATTACCGAATACAGATATCAAATAAGGAAATGAAAGACTATTATGAATCAAATGAGGCAGACTTTCACCGCAAGGAAGGAGTACGTATAAGTGAAATCTTAATTCCAACTGAGGGTCAAAATTCGGATGAAATTAAGTTATCAAAGAAAAGAGCTGAAGAGGTTCTTGAAAAAGCCCGCAATGGAGAAAAGTTTGACGAGTTGGTTTTGGAGTTCTCAAAGGGTCCAACAGTAAGAACAGGAGGTGACTTAGGGCTTTTTGCTAGAGGACAACTTAGACAGGAAATTGAAGATGTAACCTTTAATCTCCGAAGAGGCCAGATTACCGGTATATTAGAAGGAACAGATGGATTTCGAATTTTCAAGGTTACTGAGACACACCAAGCAGGCCTCCAAAGTTTGGAAAGTGTAAAAGAAGAAATTCAGAGAAAACTAATTGATCAGAAAGCTCAACCTGCTATTAAAAGGTTTTTGACGAATTTGCGAAGCAAGAGTTACATTAAGATCAAGTCAGGTTATATTGACAGTGGCGCAGGTACTGCTGCTAAGGATGATCCTATCACTGCTGAAATTGTTAGACCGCTCACTCTTGATGCTGGGAAGGGGAAGCAATAGGTGAAGGTAGAGCAAAGTAGTATTGAATCCTTAAATTCTTAACCCAAGGGTAGTAGTTATCCTTGGTCGGAATTAGGTGATCCGTCTTGAATTAATTCCTCAGTACTTTGGTCTACCAGATAAGCGATGGACTGATATGGGACTTGGCTGTGTTGTGATAAGCCTATTTCACAAGTTTTGCTAGTAGAATATCCTGATTTGCAGGGTGATGGTAAGCTTTCCTTTAAACTATATAGAGCTGCATTGGTAAGCTCTGGATAATTAAAACCACGGTCTCCAGCAAATCCACAGCACCCGATGTTCGATGGCATAATAACTTCCTCAGAACATAGTTCAGCTAACTCTCGTAGTTTTGCATCTAAACCCATCTTTTTAGAACTACAAGGGCTGTGTACGGCAACAGACTGACTAGTTTTCCTAAACCGCAGTCGAGATCTAAGAAATTTTAGGATGAATTCAGCTGGCTCGAAGGCTGAAAGATTTTCAATGAGAGTCGACTCTTCCATTCGCAAGAGACAGGGACTGGTATCGATTAGGATGGGATACTTTCCTTGTTGAGAAGCCTTAGTTAGAGCCCTTGCTAGTTCTTTTTGTTTTTTAGCGCCTTGTTCATCAAATCCCTTGCTCGTAAAGGGCATTCCACAACATAGTTCTGATAGATTTTTAGGATAAATAACTTGATATCCTCCCTTCAATAGGAGCTGTTCTATCTTGGAGTTTTGTGATCTATTTTCTGAACCACCCAAAGAAACTCCTAATGTCCGACTAAGACAACTTGGAAAGTAAACAACCTTTAAAGGAGACTTCTCATCAACAGGAGGAGGTACTATGGTGTCAGCTGCCTTAGGAATATATTGATTCCATTGGGGAAGCTTTCGGCCCAAAATTTTTCGGGCCGAATCAGTAGTGTATCTCATTACCTCTGACCCGAGCAATCGGTGGAACATATTTACTAAGTCCAACAATAATCTTAGGGAACTTGAAACCAGTCCTAGGTGGTTAGCAAAGAAAGAAGCAAGGTAATTTTGAAATTTGGATACTTGTTTGCTTCTTAAATCTTTTATGAGTTTACCTGTATCAATGTTAACAGGACAACTAGTTGCACATAAACCATCAGTAGCACAGGTAGCTTCACCTTGGTATGCATATTCATTTAAGAGGGTTTTTAACTTTGAGGGGAACTGTCCGTTGTTTTGCAATCTGTTAATTTCTCGCCAAACTACAATTCTTTGTCTTGGTGTCAATGTCAAATCTCTAGAAGGACAATTGATCTCACAAAAACCGCATTCAATGCACTTATCTACAACCGAATGAGCTTTTGGAAGGGGTTTTAGGTTCTTGATGTGTATTTTGGGATCATTATTTAGGAGTACACCAGGGTTTAAGATGTTTTCAGGGTCAAAAATATCCTTGATCTCCTTCATTAACGTATAAGCTTCCCTACCCCACTCCATTTCTACAAAAGGAGCCATATTTCGGCCAGTCCCGTGTTCAGCTTTAAGGGAGCCATTGTAAGTGTGGACTACTAAATTAGTAAGGTCGTTGATAAAACTTTCATATCGATGAATCTCCTCAAGCTGATTGAAATCTTGGGTAAAGACAAAGTGAAGATTTCCTTCCAATGCATGTCCAAAGATGATTGCTTCAGAATAATGGTGTTTTTGAAACAGCTCCTGTAATTGTAAAGTCGCATTAGCTAAGCGACCGATTGGAAAAGCAACATCTTCAATGATAACAGTTGTACCAATTTTTCGAATGCTTCCAATAGAAGGGAAAAGGCCTTTACGGATATTCCACAACTGTGTTTGTTCAACAACATCCTGAGTGAAGGAAAAGGGTCGGACTGTATTTAACGTAGCTAAAGTATTATTGATGTGAATCAGGTGTTTTTCTAGTTCATTTTGAGTTTTTCCTCGTGTCTCTACTAAAAGAGCTGCCACGGACTTATCTAATTGCTTAAGGTATTCTGGCATTCCCGATTTTTGTTCTACAGAGTGTAGACTAGCCCGATCCATAATTTCTACAGCAGATACTGGACACTCTCTTAATAGAGTCGTGGCTTCACAGGCTGTTTTAATGTCGGGGAATAGCATTAGAGACGTTGCCTTGTGAGGGTAATCTGGAACGGTTCGGTAAGTCACTTCGGCTACAAACCCCAAGGTGCCTTCTGAACCCACAATGAGGTGTTCAATTATCTCAATTGGATCATCAAAGTCGATTAGAGCATTTAAACTGTAGCCAGTTGTATTCTTCATCCTAAACTTTTGGCGAATTTTGTTTGCTAAGATGGAATTCTGCTTAGTGATCTTGGAGAGTTGGTGGATACGGGAGCATAATGATGAATGAGTTTTTTGAAATTGGATTCGGCTTAATGAGTCACGAGTATCAAGAATACTACCGTCAGCAAAAATAATTTTTAAGCCTTCTATTGTTTTATAGCTATTTTGACTAGTGCCACAACACATCCCACTAGCATTATTGGCCACGATGCCCCCAATCATGGCTGCATTAATAGAAGCGGGATCAGGACCAATTTTCCTGTTATATGGAGCTAAAGCAATGTTTGCATGCGATCCAACTACTCCTGGTTGAAGGGTAATTCTTTCTCCAGAATCATGGATCTGAATTTTTCTCCAACTTGGACCTAGCAAGATCAGGACAGAATCAGTTACCGCCTGACCAGACAGACTTGTTCCGCCAGCTCTAAAGGTACAGGGAAGTGAAAGGGACCGACACTCTTGAAGAACAGCCCTTATTTCGAATTCAGAATTTACTTTGATAACAAGTTGAGGAATTAAGCGATAAAAGCTTGCATCTGTTCCATAAGCAAGAGTCCTCAAATCATCATCTATTAGTTGTTCTCTTGGTATATGTGATTCCAGGGCTTTGGCTAAAAGTTTGTAATTACCATCCATCATTCGTAACAGGGTCTCCTTTTTTTTCGATTACCCGGTGAAAAGTCCCATATGAAAAATTTTGTGTGACTTTCTAGAAAGAACTAGCAGTCCTTTTGTTTATTTCTAAATAGATACTCCAAGGTTAAAGTTTTTATCTAAGGTGTTGTTTTTACTTAAGGTTAGAGACGCTTCTACAATTATTTTAAATCGATTAATCAATTAGGATCTAACCATTTTTCCTAATTGAATTAGCTTTTCTAGACCATAAGTAGTAAGTTCGTCAAGTCTTTCAATGGTTAGATCAGGAGGAGGGTATTTTACATGCACTTCAGGGTCAAGAGCATAGTGCCCCTGACGAAGAAAAATTGTTGTAACACGCCTGCTCCATGAATGTTTAACAGAATTTAAAATCCTCATTTTATCATCTACCAGAATATAGTGTTCTGCAGGATACCGTCGCTCTACGTCATCTAACGCAAGCTCCTTATGAACATAGATAAGTACATTTGAATTTGCAACATTAAACAAACCAGCACTTTCAACTTTTCTGGGTTGATAGACGATGTCACCATCTGAAAAGATGACGACTAGCCCCCACTTCTTGAGTTGATTAATAATTTCTAACGCTTTGGGAAAAAGACGCTTGGCAAATGGATAATTCAGAATGTAGGAAGATATGTTGAGTAAGCGGGGATCATGGGGATACTTTACACGGTACAACTGTAATGCTCCTAAGTAATCAGCATAACCAATCTCATCTCGAAGTTTAATAAAAATATTCCAATAACGTTTATTGTTTTCATAACCAATTGTATCCTCGATGTAATGGGTGAAATCAGTGAGAACACGGTCATTGTCCAACAGGGTGTTGTCAACATCTAGAAGAAGTACCACCTTACTCTTCAAACTAATCACTCTCCTTTCAAAACTAATTTGATTCTTTAATCAATAAGAGGCAACCCATCTATTAAAGTGAAGACTATCATGAATTGTACTTGGTTCGTATGGATTACCAGCCTAATAAGTTGCCATAGGTGTTTGGACAGAACGCCACTGAATATTACTGTAGCGGATGGGGCGGTGTTCTCGGTAGGCTAGAATTCTGTTTTGGATTTGAGCAGCTAGGTCGAATAGTCCTTTGGATGTAGCAATCTTTTTTGCTAGTTGTGCTATTTTTGTGGCTTGTTCGAATCTTTCTACTTCGGCGTAGGCTGCTCCTAAAGTGTCTAGAAAAAGTGGATTTGAATAATTTGTTGCTTGGCAAACTTGTTCACTGAGTTCAACGGATTCTTTCCCTTGACGAAACTGAGAATTGGTGTGAGTTGCTAGGATCCAAGCCAGTCGATTAGCCACTTCCGGCCAGGAAGGGTTAATTCGAAGGGCTTCCCGGTAGTGGGTTAGGGCTTGGGAGATTTTGCCTTGATGTGCTAAAGCATTAGCTAAGTTGGCATGTGCTTGAAAGTCATCTGGATTTAAATCAATGGCTTTGCCAAGCGCTGGTATTGCTTCTTTAGTTTTCCCTTGGCTTAGAAAAAGGGTTGCCAAATTATTGTGGGCACTTGAGGAGTTCGAATCTATACTGAGCGCTTTTTTTAGTAAATCAAAAGCTTCTATTTCCTTTCCTTGCTGAATTCGGATACCTGCCAGATTGCTATAAACTTCAGAACTATCTGGAACAAGATTGATAGCCTCTTTGTAATGAAAGGCTGCTTCTTCAAGTTTTCCCTCCATTGTCAAAATAACTGCCATACTATTGTGTGCATTTGGAGCCTTGGGATTTGTTGCTAGCCAGTTGCGACAAAAAATTTCATAGTTTTGAAAATAAGTTGATCGATGGATCGTCAGAGTTGCAAATAACAAAACAACAAGAGTTAGGAAACCTTTGTAACCTAGAAGGTATTTGGATTTCTCATAGGTTTTAAAAGCTGAGACAGTCAAAAAAGCTGTACCTAACCCAGCTAAGAAAACATAACGTTCGGCAAAAGGGGCTTCTTGTTGCAACAGGTTAGCAGTAGGCAGCAACATGAAAAAAAGCCAGGCTAACCAAAAGTAAAGCATCGGACGAATTGAAGATGGAAGCTTCAGTAGGCGAATGAAAATCCAGAGAATGATTATGCAGCTAATGACTAAACGCCATGGAATGAGCCAAATTTCAACTGAAGGCTCATAAATCAATTTGGCAAAAGGAGTGATGAAAACTTGTAAAGCATATAAGAAGGAAAACACAAAGTTAGTTAAATTCCCAAAACTGTATTCCTCACCTCCAAATAGGGAATGACGAATTAAAAAATAAACAGTACAAATGATGACCTCTGGTAAATAATTCCCCATCCGACGGATAATATTTGCAGGTAAAGGTGATGCAGAAATTCTGAAGAAATCGGCAAGAATAAAAATAACTACTGTGACAACTGCCTGTTCCTTACTAAAGAGTGCTAGAGCAAAAGCTAACACTGCTCCTAAACGCCAATGAAGACCATTTCTTAGATAACAGTAAATTGCTAAAAGAATAAATACTCCTGGCATTAGAGTTTCTCTACCCGAAGCAATTGGGTAAACGCAGGATGAAGCCACGGGATGTAGAGCAAACAGAAATGAAGCTATCAGAGCGGGTAAAGGCTCTAGATTGAAAATGGATAAACGAAGCAATCCGTAGGCCAGCACAGCGGCTATCCCCATTAGTAGAACGTTAAAAGCATGAAAGGGTTGTGGTTGATCACCATGGATAGATCTTTGTAGTAACAAAGAAAATCGAACTACAGGACGATAATAAGGAAGAGTAGGAAAATGTCGTTCTGTAAAAATTCGGCTAACATCCTCAAAGGACTGAATCGGGGGGTGAGAAAGGATAACTTCGTAATCGTCATAAAGAAAACCATTTTCAACAGAAGGAGAATATATTCCTATTATTGTAACGAAGAGAATCAGAGGAATCCAAAATCTTCCTGGAAACTGTGATTGGTTAGTAATTTTTGAAAGTCGATACTTTTGGTTGTGTTCTAGCTTTCCCATTGTTTAGAATTCGATTAATCTAAAAATTAGGTCCAATAATCAATCCCTATACTATTATGATACGATTTTACCTCGAGAAGCGGTGATTAAGGTGATTAAGAAATAATTTTTGTTAAAAGGTGGGTCCCATCCTACTGGAGTGTTTATCAATAAGTTTGATCTTTTTGGAGATGCTATGAGGCATTGTGGTGTTAGAAAAAAGAGCAGCCCACTTGGTATTAACAGACGTTTTTTTTTGAAAAGCACAACAGCTTTTCTAGGAACCTCAAGTTTGCTGGGATTCCCAGGTTATATCAGAGGTAGTTCTAGTATTGAAAACTTAAGGAGGGAAGCCACCCACCGACAGCGGCGCATCATTCTCGATGACGATGGAGATTTAGTTTATTCTCCCGAGGCAAAAAAAGGAGCAAGGGCTTTCCTAGACCTACGTTTAAAGCCGGTTTTAGGGACTCCAGTAGACAGTATTGCGTGGTGCATTATGTGGGGAATTGCCAAGGGGGAAGGTCAAACTCGTTATTGGGAAACACAACAACGAGGTTATCCACTTAATGAAAGTATTAGTGATCCAACCCCAGTTATGGTGCAGGAAGCTCAAAAAAATCAGCTGGAGATTTTTGGATCCATTCGTATGAATGATACACATGATGCCTTTGGAATGCCGGAAGGAAAACTAATTTATCCTCTTAAAGTAGAGCATCCTGAATGGTTGTTGGGCAACAAGAGCCAGAAGGGTCAGCCCTTTACCACTCTGAATGCTGCGATGTGGTCTGGACTAAATTATGCAATAGAACAAGTTCGAGAAGACCGACTTTGGTGGATTCAACATACGATAGAAAATTATTTAGTCGATGGAGTTGATCTTAATTTTTTCCGAATGCCTTGGTATTTTAAACAGGGAGAGGAAAATTCAGGTATGGCATTAATGACTGAACTGATTCGACGTGCCCGTTGCATAATCGATAAGGTTTCGGAATCACGGGGCAAGCCAATACTTCTAGGTGTCAGAATTCCCGGTACTTTAAGGACTTGTCAAAAAACTGGTTTAGATGTTGAAACTTGGCTTAAAGAAAATTTGGTCGACAGACTTCTTATTGGTGGAGGATATACAGCCTTTACCAATCCAGCCCAAGAGATGGTTCAGTTAGGACATTCCCATGATGTACCAGTTTATCCTTGTATCAATTGTGGCTTGAAGGTTTTTGGTTCAGATGAGGCCATGAGAGGTGCCGCCTCAAATATATTATCAGCGGGGGCCGATGGGATTTATCTTTGGAATTATCAATACCGTAAAGTTCCTATGCTCGCATATGG
>CAYWYX010000021.1:0-7029 GCA_964462735.1 uncultured Acidobacteriota bacterium
TCCTAATCCTGTTATCGATCAAAAACTCAATTTTTCAGTCCTGGGGGTTGTTCTCTGATTTTCTTAACTAACAATTACCCTCAACTATTATCCCGTCAAGTTAATATTCTCCAAAAGAGATAGCCTAGGAAATGCTAATTAATCTTCCAGAAGAATTCTTTATTCGACTCCTCACAAATCCGTCAAAACAGATTGTCAGCTTTAAGAATTTAACCCGCCAGTTGAATCTGGGAATGAAACAGAAAAAAGAAGCAAGAACCTTTCTAAATGAAATGGTTCGGTCTGGTTTTCTAATGAGGCTTAAAGACGGAACCTATATTCTTCCTTCCCAACAAAAATTAGTACGAGGAAAAATTTCCTCCCATCGAAATGGTTATGGATTTCTAATTCCAGAAAAAAGATCAATGAGTCTGAGTAAGGACGTGTTCATTCCTGCCCGTTATATGGGTAGTGCCATGCACGGCGATACCGTCCTTGCTAGTTTTGAAAGAAAGTCAAAAAACCAGCGCACAGAAGGTCGAGTTATCAAAGTCTTACAAAGAAAAAATATCATCTTGGTAGGACAATTTAGAACCAACTTTCCCGACCATTGGGTCACCCCTTATAACCCAAAAATTACAAAGGAAATCTTAATTCCAGACGGGAGTCAACAGGGAGCTACAGATGGCTCTGTAGTAACGGTTAAACTTACCCAATTCTCAAAGGGGAAGCAGGATAATTTTAAAGGACGGGTTCTCAAAGTTCTAGGGTTTCCAGATGATCCAGGGATAGATGTTCAAATCATTGTTAATCAACATCAGATACCTGTTGAATTTTCTCAAGCTATATTGGAAGAAGCAAGATACGCAAGCCAGGAATTTTCGGTAAACAAAAAGCAAACCCGTACTGATTTTCGCCACTTAAAAATTGTTACAATCGATGGAGAAACAGCAAAAGATTTTGACGATGCCGTACATGTGGAAATACTGCCTAATAGTCATTTCCAGTTAGGTGTACACATTGCTGATGTTGCTCACTATGTTACTCAAAATTCGGCACTAGACAAAGAAGCTCAACATCGCGGTACTTCTGTCTACTTTCCTGATCAAGCTATCCCTATGTTACCTGAATCTATTTCCACTGAAATTTGTAGTCTAAAACCTAAACAAGATCGTCTTACTTTATCTGTATTGATAGAAATTGATAAAAAGGGCCACGTCTGTGGATACTGCTTTCATGAGAGTTTGATACGAAGTTGTGAACGTATGAATTATTCTACAGTTGCAAAAATCTTGTTAGATCATGACTCACAAGAACGTTTACAATATGCTGCTTTGATTCCTGACTTTGAACGAATGGAAAAATTGGCTCTTTTACTTTATGAAAGACGGCAAAGTCGTGGATCCATTGATTTTAATTTGCCTGAAGAAGAGTTAATCCTTGATGAATCAGGAGTGCTCATTAATGTCCTAAAGTCAGAACGTAATATTGCACATCGCATTATTGAAGAATTCATGCTTTTAGCCAATGAAATTGTAGCTCAATCACTATCTGAATGGGAACAGCCTTTGCTCTATCGGATTCACGAGCCTCCGGATTCTCTCAAAATAATCGATTTTAATAACATTGCTCAAGATTTTGGTTATCGTCTTGGTACGATTTCCAGGAGACCAAATTTAGCAAAACTACAAACAAAAAAGCGTACTAAAAAAGAATACTGGAGGCAAACTCAGCCTCTAAAAAGAAAAAAAGATGAACTAAAGGGGTTGAATTTTAAGGTTACTTCTCGAGATTATCAGAGATTAGTTAATCAAATTCTTAATAAACCTGAAGAAAGAATTCTGTCTTATCTCATGTTAAGATCTATGAAACAAGCCTGCTATTCCTCTCAGAACCAAGGTCACTTCGGCTTAGCATCCAATTGCTATACTCATTTTACATCTCCAATTCGTCGCTATCCTGATTTGATAGTTCATCGGATACTTAAACATAGACTGCAAATAGCAAGTATTTCTAAATCCAAATCCTCTAAAATAAATATTCCTATCCTGTATGAACTAAAAGACTTACAGGATATTGCTACTCAAGCTAGTGAAAATGAACGAAGGGCAGATGAGGCTGAACGAGAATTATCTGATCTTAAAAAGTTAGCATTTATGGCTACTAGGTTAGGAGAGGAATTTGAAGGGACTATTACACATGTGACCCAAGAGGGTATATTCGTTGAACTAATAGAATTATTTATAGAGGGTTTTGTCCAAATTGATACACTACATGAAGATGATTATCGATTCAGAGCTCATCCCCTATCATTAGTAGGAAAAAGATCAGGAAAAATCTTCCGTCTGGGGGATCATGTACACGTTTGTGTAGACCGTGTTAACCGTCTCTGGAGACGAGTTGGCTTTTCTATAGTTCCATAGACCCTATAAAGTTAATTATAAGAATACCTTATACAAATTACCTCCGGTTATTTCTCGTTTTATTTAACCTTACACATACTTATTACACCTATTGACAAACGGAGAGACTTATTGGACAATAAAGGCGAACAAAAAGCGAATAAAATAAATCTATGCATACTAGTCCTTCTCTTAAATCATTAATTGAACTTAAAATCTCAGAAAAGATTCCTACTGCTTTTCAACCCAAGAAAATTTCTAAATCCTACTTTTCTAGAACAGGTATTGAAGAAATTGATTCCTTCTTAGATGGTATCCCTTACGGTGAGTTTACAGAGATTACTGGAGAAACAAGCTGTGGTTCTACAACACTAGTACTTTCTTTCCTAGCAGAAATTACTCAAAATCAACAATTGGGAGCTTTTGTCGATCCTTCCAATTCTCTTGATATTAAATCTTGCAGTACAGTGGGAATCAATTTAAATCAATTACTATGGGTCCGTTGTGGACAAAAAGAACAAAAACTTTGGGAAAAATTAGAACAAGCACTCAAAGTCACCGACTTGCTTTTGCACAACCGAGGATTTGGTGCTGTTGTGCTGGATCTTAGAGGACTTCCCATCAATTTCCCTCAGCGAATTCCTCCAGCCACGTGGTTCCGTTTTTCCCAAACAGTTCGTGGTTCTGAAACTGCCTTGGTCCTACTTAGTCGAAAACCTTATTCAAAAAGTGCAGCTAGCCTAGTGTTAGATTGTCATTACCTAGAAGACCAATGGACTAAAACTGGTCAAAAAACTGAGGAAGTTAGAATTTCGACATTTAATGGCCTTGATTTTGGAGTGAACTTGTTACGTCGTCAACCTAAGAAAAATTTTCCTCCAAGTAACATTTCTAAGTTTCCTTCCGAAACAATTCGGTGGAAAACTCGTTTTTCGTAAGTTAGATAATTTTTCTGTAAAGGATGGTTACTATTTTTTCTTTAATGTAAATCTACAGTTATGTCCTTTGCATGTATTTATGTTCCCAATTTTTTATTACAAGCTCTTTTGTATGTGGAAAGCACTTTGCGTGACCATAGTTTAGCAATCTTGGATGGACACCTTTCATTACCGAGAATTATAGCACTTGAGGAAAAGGCACGACGCGCTGGAGTTACTTTAGGAATGCCTCAGGACCATGCTATGTTATTAGGGGTAACATTAAGGAAAAGATCATTTAATGCAGAAAAAAAACTCCATAAGAAACTGATTAAATGTGCTTTAGATTTTTCTCCTCTAGTAGAAGATATTCCTTTTTCAAGTCACTCATCTTCCAACATTTCAGAAAACAATCACAGGGAAAATTGGATCTTATTCGATCTCCATGGAACCGAAAGGGCTCATGGATCTTTAAAAATTATTTCCCAGAAAATAAAAACCCGAGTTGGTCAGATGGGTCTTCATTGCAATATTGGAATTGCAGCAAACCCAGACACAGCAATTATTGCAGCACGAGGGATCGCAGGAATTACAATTATTTCTCCAAGTCATGAAGCTGAACAACTTAAAAGTCTTTCGGTTCATCTGCTTAATCTAATACCAGACCATCAAAAAATACTTTTTTTATGGGGGATTAGAACTTTAGGGGATCTTGCCAATCTCCCGGATGTTGGGTTGGTCAAACGTTTAGGATTAGAAGGAAAAAGATTAAAAACCTTAGCACAGGGGAAACATAATCGTCCTCTTGTTCCCATCAATAAGGATTTAAACTTTCAAGAATCTTTAGAATTAGATTTTCCTATTGAAAAAACTGAAGCCTTATTGTTTGTTCTCTTTCGATTACTCAATTTAATATGTACAAAAATGAACTCCAAAAGGCTGTCAGCAAGTAATTTAAGTCTCTATTTGGAGTTCGAATCATTAAAGTTAAATCGTGGACCAAAATATAAAGAAAATCGAGACAAAGCTGTGTACTCTGCCACTCTTAATTTTCCTGAACCTCTTAATAATCCCCACATAATTCTAAAATTACTACATTTACATTTGACAGGTTCTTCTCCTCAGGAACCAATTACAAAAATTCATATTTATGTAAAAACAACCCGTTCTTCTCGAACTCAGGGACTACTTTTGAATCCTGCTATCCCTGATCCTGGTCAACTTCAATTAACATTAGAACAAATTTCTACCATTGTAGGGAGTAATAAAGCTGGTTCACCATACCTTCCTGAAACCCATCAACCTGATGCCTGCCAGATAAAAGCTTTTTTCCCAAACAGCTGGACCAAGTTATTTCCGTCGACAACTCAAACAAAAAAATCAAAGATTATTTCTCCATCTTTACGACGATTTCGTCCTCCTATCCCTACCCATGTTGAAACCAAAAAAAACGTCCCTTATACAATAACATTTAAAAAAAAACGACAAGAGATTTTAGATGCAGCTGGACCTTGGAAATTGAGTGGTCATTGGTGGAAATCTTCGCACTGGTGCCGTGAGGAATGGGATATTTCACTTTTTAAAAAGAAAAGTAGAAAAAGAACCATTTATAAAATCTATTACGACTGTCAAAGAAGGCAATGGTACATAGAAGGGCTTTATGATTGATTGCTTACAAATTTTTTATCTATGTACTTTTCCTGTAAAGTAAATTCTTAAATATCCACTGTGATGTACACTGAACTTCACGCTCGATCAGCATTTAGTTTTCTCGAAGGTGCTTCTCTCCCAGAGAACTTAGTTAGAACAGCAGCAATGCTAGATCTTCCAGGCATTGCTTTGTTAGACCGCGATGGACTTTATGGTGCTCCTCGATTTTATTTGGAGGCAAAAAAATTAGGTGTTCGAGCACATATTGGCGCAGAAGTTACAGTAGAATCTTTCAAACTGCAATCAGCATACTCCGTTCGTTATCCTCTATTGGTAAAAAATCGTGAGGGATATAAAAACCTTTGTCGGTTAATTACTAGATACCAATTGAAATCCAATAAAAAGGGTATGGGCCAGGCGACTTCTATAGATTTACAGGACTATGCCTCTGGACTCATTTGCCTAACTGGAGGAGAAGGAGGACCATTGGATGCTGCCCTGAACTATGGCGGGTATGAAGCAGGAAAAAAAGAAGTTGAAAAGCTTTGTTTTATCTATGGCACTAAGAATGTATACATAGAATTACAGCGCCACAGCAATAGGGAAGAAGAATTTAAAAATCAAGCAGCAATAAAAATTGCTAAGTCCTTTAATATTCCACTTCTAGCCACTAATGGCATTCGTTATGCCTCTCCCCAAGAACGAGAAATTCTAGATGTTTTTACTTGCGTCAAAAATCATTGTCAGCTGGAAACATCCCAAAAACTGTTAGAAAATAACTCAGAACGTCACTTGCGCAGTCATAAGGAAATGGTTCAATTATTTTCAGACCTGCCCAGCGCTCTCTCTAATACTAAAGAACTTTCTTCTCGCCTTGAATTTAACCTGTCTGATTTAGGGTATGAATTCCCTAAATATCCTGTTCCTTCAGGAGAAAGTATGATGTCTTTTTTATGCCAACGTACAAGAGAAGGATTCAATTATCGGTATTCTCTTAAAAAAAATCACAGGTTATTTCAGCAAGCCAGAATTCAAATAGAACGAGAGCTGAAATTAATTCAAAAATTGAATCTAGAGGGCTATTTTTTGATTGTTTGGGACATCGTTCGATTTTGTAAAGAAATGGGAATTTTAGCTCAGGGCCGTGGGTCAGCAGCTAACAGTGTAGTTTGTTATGCATTAGGAATTACAGCTGTCGATCCTATTAGTATGGACTTGTTATTTGAACGTTTCCTCTCAGAACAAAGATCTGAATGGCCTGATATTGATCTTGATCTTCCCAGTGGAAAAGATCGAGAACGTGTTATTCAGTATGTTTATCAACGTTATGGAAAACTTGGGGCTGCAATGACAGCCAACGTTATTACCTATCAACAACGCTCAGCCTACCGAGAAGTCGGAAAAGTGTTGGGATTTAATCTCAAAACCCAAAATCAGATTTCTGCTTTAATAGAAACTCAGGACAAAAAAGATACTTCCGATAGGTTAGAACATTACTTATACCAGTCAGATTTGGATAGCAAACACCCTAGAATAGCTAAATATATAGAACTGTGTCAGAACATACGCAACCTACCAAGAAATTTAGGTCAGCATTCTGGTGGAATGGTGATTTGTCAAGGCCAACTAGATTCGATTGTCCCTCTAGAACCCGCCACCATGGCTGGTAGAGTAGTAGTACAGTGGGATAAGAAAGATTGTGCAGCAATGGGAATAGTTAAAGTTGATCTTTTAGGTCTTGGAATGATGGCCGTTATCAAAGATTGTCTAGAATTGGTTCCTAAAACTTATGGGGATCAGATTAATTTACACCAACTGCCTCCTAATGATCCAAAAGTTTTTAAAACACTACAAAAGGCTGATACAGTTGGCATGTTTCAAATAGAAAGTCGAGCTCAAATGTCAGCACTTCCCCGTAATCACCCAAACCGATTTTATGACTTAGTAGTCCAGGTTGCAATCATTCGTCCCGGCCCTATTGTGGGGAAAATGACCCACCCTTATCTACAACGTCGACAAGGGAAACAAGCTGTTAAGTACCCTCACCCATCTCTCAAACCTATTTTGGAAAGAACTCTTGG
>CAYWYX010000021.1:7129-9572 GCA_964462735.1 uncultured Acidobacteriota bacterium
AAGCTGTTAAGTACCCTCACCCATCTCTCAAACCTATTTTGGAAAGAACTCTTGGGGTTCCTCTTTTTCAGGAACAACTCCTTCGAATAGCAATGACAGCAGCAAATTTTAGCGGAGGGGAGGCTGAGGAATTGAGACAGGCCTTGGGAAGCAAAAGATCACAAGAAAAGATGCGTAAAATCGAATTAAAACTCAGATCTGGAATGAAAAAAAATGGTATTCCTAAAGAAGCACAAAATGAAATCATTCTATCTATTACCTCTTTTGCCCTCTATGGTTTCCCTGAGTCTCATGCTGCAAGTTTTGCCTTAATTGCTTATGCTAGTGCCTACCTGAAGTGCCACTACCTCGCAGCTTTTACCGCTAGTCTACTTAATAATCAGCCCATGGGTTTCTATTCAATAGCCACTATTATTAAAGATGCCCAGCAACATGGATTACCAGTAAAACCAGTTGATATTCTGTGTTCCGACTGGCTATGCACACTTGAAAAAGACCCATTAACCAATATTATCTCCTTACGTCTTGGATTGAATCAAGTTCGAGGTCTACCCCAAAATACTGCTGCAATTTTAATGGAGAAACGTAAAAACCAAAAATTTTATTCACTTGAAAACTTAATCAAACGTGTTCCTCAATTTAAAAAAAAAGATTTAAGAACTCTTGCCCAAATAGGTGCACTCAATTCGTTCAAATTGGGATTAAATCGACGCGATATGTTATGGCAAGTTGAACGAGTCATAAAACCTTTAGAACCCCTTTTTGCTAAATCTGTTGAAAATGTAACACCTTCACCTTTGAATCCAATGTCTGATCAGGAACGTCTTGTAGCTGACTTTTATGGAATCAGATCAACCCTTGGTTCTCATCCTATGAAGTTTTGTCGCCAATTCTTAGATAAAATAAATGTTTCCCGTACCATTGATCTAAAATCATTTTCCCATGGACAACGGATTCGTATTGCAGGACATGTAATAGTCCGTCAAAAACCAAGAACTGCTAAAGGTTTTGTTTTTATTAGCCTTGAGGATGAAACAGGGATATCCAATGTTATCATTACTCCAAACCTTTATAATAATCAGCGGATTTTACTCCATCAGGAAAAGTTTTTACTCATTGAAGGAACTTTACAAAACCAAGAAAGGGTGATTTCGATCAAAGCTGAGGTTGTTCACCCTCTCCAAGTAACTACTGCAAAAACCCAATCACATGATTTTTATTAATCATCTTGGTTTAGTTATTTTAAAGTACAGTTCAACAATTTTTTAGGTACTCTAGCTATCAGGGAAATTCAGGAGATTTTAATGATAACTTTAAACAGGTTTAGATTTTTAATAATCCTATGCCTAGTCATATTTATATCACCCGTTTCAGGACAAAAGAAAATTCCAAAAATCTCTATTGTCGTTGGCAGTTTACTGCCTGGTGAAGGTGAACCAGATAGAATTAAAAATAGTCCTTTGTCTTCACCATTTGGGATCGATTTCGACTCTAAAGGGAATCTTTTTATAGTTGAATTAGGGGGAGGACGTGTCCACCAATTAACCCCTACTGGAAATTTGTCACTATTGGCTGGTAATGGAACACAGGGCTATCAGGGAGACAACCAAATCGCCAGGCAGGCAACTTTTAACGGGATGCATAATGTGGCAGTCACTCCAAGTGGTGACATCTATATCGCTGACAGCTGGAACCATTGTATCCGGAAAATTAATTCTAAAACCCACATTATTTCGACTATAGCTGGTACTGGTAACCCTGGGTTCAGTGGAGATGGTGGAATAGCAACCCAAGCCACTTTTAATTATGTTATGTGCATTACACTAAATAATACCAATGATAAGTTATTCGTGGCCGACCTCAAAAATCGTCGTATTCGAACTGTAGACCTTAGAAAGGGTCTAGTAGAAACAATAGCTGGCAACGGTAATCAAGGTATCCCCGAGGACGGATCACTTGCTTTGGAAAGCCCCCTAGTAGACCCTAGAGCAGTTGCTGTGGACTCAAAAAATCGTATCTATATTTTGGAACGCAGTGGCCATGCACTGCGCATTGTTGACAGAACCGGAAAAATTTATACTGTTGCTGGTACAGGAGAAAAAGGATTTAAGGACGGACCAGCACTAGAGGCACAATTTAATTCACCAAAGCATCTTTGTATTGATAATGATGACAATGTAATTATTGCCGATGATCAAAATCAGGTAATTCGAAAATTCAATCCACAAACCAAAATAGTAACTACTATCTTGGGCCAAGGAATTGGGGACCCTCCCGTACAACTAAAAAAACCACATGGAGTCTGTATAGAAAAAAACCACCTTTACGTAGTCGATACAGGAAATAACAGGATTCTCCGATTAGATAACTTATATTAAACAAAAATCTTTAGCTTCCTATCTCCCATTCAATACATTTACTGTTAAAAAGACTCTCAACAATG
>CAYWYX010000021.1:9672-32239 GCA_964462735.1 uncultured Acidobacteriota bacterium
TTAGCTTCCTATCTCCCATTCAATACATTTACTGTTAAAAAGACTCTCAACAATGAATTGTTAATAATCATCGAAATAGAACCTTATTAAGGAAGAAATTCCAAATAAGAAACAATCGCCTTCATTTTATCATCGGGAAAATCATAAATAGGCATGACACTTTCAGGATAAAACTGCTGGGGATTGCGAAAATGACTAACCAACCACTGGCTAGTTCGGCGTGAGACAACATCATTTAGAGGAGGACCTAATTTTTTTCCAGCTCCGTTAACAACATGACAATTCCCGCATAGATTCTCTTGGTAGATTAATGCTCCCTGAGTGGCAAAACTCGGAATGGACTTAAAAACACCTGTATTTTCCGGAGTCAATTTCAATAAAAAAGTTGCCAATAACCCTAGCTCTTCATCTGAAATAGTTGGAATTACAACAGAACTACTAGAATCTATAGTGGAAGGGTTTTTGAAATGTTCAACCCGCCAACTGTGAGATTTAGTCCTTGATGCAGTAGACAGGGTAGGTCCTGTTTTAGGAGAACCTTCACTAAGATTATGGCAATTAGCACATTTTTTTTGATTAAAGTAGAAACTTCCAGCTACTTCTTCTGGGGTTAAATATCGCCACCCTTGGGCACTCTCTACTTGTTTTGAGCCTTTGTCTAGTGGTTCTGGCTCACTTAATATCGCGCCAATTGTTAATCCAAGCCATCCAGCAAATAATAACCCTACAATAGCAAACGCCCCAGTCCGTTTTTGAACTTTCTTTACCTGACCCCGGTCAAGAAAAGGAACAATTAATAAAACCAAAATAGCTAATGTTGGCAAAATAATTGCTCCTAATACTTCAAAAGTACCCTCAAAAAACTTTAAGAATTGAAATAAGAATAGAAAATACCATTCTGGTCTAGGTATATAGTTACTATCGCTGGAATCGGCAAGTCTCTCTAAAGGAACATCAATGACCATTGCTATAGTAAAAAGAAGAAGAAATACAAAAAAAATAGCCGTGGTATCTTTAAATGCTTGTTGGGGATAAAATTTCTTAGTTGGAAGGCGGGCATCCTCTAATTGAGGAGTAACTCCGTGTCTCCGGACTAGGTAAACATGGAATACCATTAGAAGCACAGTCACCGCAGGTAATACTAAAGTATGGAGAGTGTAAAAACGAGCGAAGGTAATTACACCAATATTCCCATTATAACTACCTAGAAAATTAGCAACAATGTCACCTAGTCCCGGTGCTAAAGCAGCAATTTCGATGGTTACCACTGTCGCCCAATAAGACCGGTTGTCTCCGGGTAGTAGATAACCCGTCAAACCAAAACCTAAAATCAATAAGAATAATAAGACTCCGGAAATCCAAGTCACTTCCCGGGGGGTTTTATAGGCTGCCCACAATGCTACCTGAACCATATGCAGCACTACCACTACTACCATTAGACTAGCTCCCCAATGGTGTAACCCTCGAATTAAACGTCCCCCAGATACTTCATTCACAATATATTGCAGACTGTAGTAGGAATCACCAGGTTGTGGAGCATAATTAAAGGCTAATAAGATTCCAGTGAAAGCTTGAATTAGGAAAAGAAAAAGGGCAACACTTCCCAGAACTTGATGCCAACCACTAGAAGCGGGAATATTTTCATAAAGGAAATTTTTGACGATCAGTTTGATGCCAGTCCGATCCTCAATCCAGTCTTGAATATTTTGGATTAAAACTTTCATGACCTGCTTTCCCTGACAGAAGTAATATTTTCTCCTAACCAGAGGCGTTTACCTTCGATACGAGTTTCAAAACGATCAAGCGAACGCGGTGCAGGGCCTTTTAGAACTTCTCCAGTAACTGAAAAACTAGAGGCATGACAGGGACAAACAAATTCTTTTTCTTTTTGACTCCAATGATAACCACAACCTAGGTGAGTACATCGAGGCTGGAAAGCAATCATCTCTTTTTCGGTTTTGACTATCCAAGCGGTGGCCCTTACCATTGAATTTTTCCACCCATCAACATGTAACCTTTGAAAAACTAGTTCCTTCGGTTCATTCAATTTCAATGTTGAAATTTCCCCAACATCTGTCCAATTTTTATTTGATTTTTGTTTTATCTTTCCTGAAAAGAAAAGATATACGATAGCTGGCAGAGATACCATTAATGTTACTATTCCAAGTATCCCTTGAATTATCCGCTGGTAGAAAACCCTACGATTAGTTTGTTCAAACAAAAGTAACTACCTATTCAAAAAGTTATTGCGAAAAAAAACCTACTGGCTAAAATTAAAAGCTATTATGCCAGATCAATGAGCTCTATCAGAAGAACAAAATTTTGCATAATTTTGTATAATAAAGAGCTCAGTTACTAATTGGGTGGATCAATTATCTTGAATAATCTAAAAATCAAGATTAATCGGAAAACGATCTATATTTTTATTAAAAACATCTTTACCCTGAATTAATTATGATATTGCGATCTATTCTTTTTTGGATTTTCTCTTGTATTTTAATCACCACTAGTCACGCTGAGACTAAATCCCTACCCTCCCAAGCATCATCTAATCATTTCCCTGCTGAGGGCTTTAACGATCGAATTAATTTTTGGAAGTCAATATTTTCAGAATATGGAGAAAAACAAGTCCTTCTTCATGATACAAATGACTTCCGTTTGGTTTATGACGTAATCCAATTTGATCATCAGCCCAGACACAGTAGATCAATAGCACGAAAACAAAGACGAATAATAAAATCAAAAATAAGACAGCTTGTCTCGACTATGAATAGTTTGAGATCCCGAAATAAAAATTTTAAAGACCTCAATAGTAAACAACAGAAACTTTTAACAGCTGTCAGGGCTGGAGGCTTGAATCCATCCCCCTCGCTCTTCAAAAAACTTCGACACAATATCCATGCTCAAAGAGGTATAAAAGAACGGTTTCGTAAAGGAATCATGAGGTCGGGTCTATATCTAAAAGAAATAGAACAAATTTTTGAGCAATATGGACTGCCCCAGAAGTTAGCATTATTACCTCATATCGAATCTTCCTTTAATTACCAATCTCGCTCCCACAAAGGTGCTGCCGGTATTTGGCAGTTTATGCCTAGGACAGGAAGAGCCTATAATCTCAAGATAACAAGATCCATCGACCAACGTCGAGATCCCATAGCTTCAACAAAGGCGGCAGCACGTTATCTCAAAGACAGCTATAGGGTCTTGGGAAACTGGCCTCTGGCCATAACTTCCTACAACCATGGTCGAGGAGGTATGGCTAGAGCAAAAAGACGACATGGCCCTAACTTGTTAACGATTATTTCAAAATACAAATCTAGATCTTTCCGATATGCTAGTAAAAACTTCTACGTTGAATTTCTAGCAGCTGTTGAGGTCTCCAAGAATTATCAAACTTATTTTGGAGATCTTGCAATTGCTGAACCCTTCACTTATGACGAGTTCAATCTAAAAAAAAGGATCTATCTAAAGGATTTAACAGAGATCGGAGGCCTCTCCGAAAAACTCTTACGGAAATACAATCCACAGTTCAGAAACTATTTGTTTAGACGTTCCAGAATACTACCTGTTGGCTTAAAAATTAAAGTTCCAAAAACAATAGCCAAAGAGGTTCACACAGCAATATTAACTGCTAGATCCCCAGCTATTCCAAAAGATAAACCCGGTTATTATCGAGTAAAGTGGGGAGACTCTTTATCTACAATTGCCAAAAAAATGGGTACTTCTTTAAACTCTCTTCGAAGAACAAATGGTCTACGAGGATCCCGTATCTATGCAGATGAACTGTTAAAGATCCCAGGCTGGAAACCAGAAAGTAGGAAGGCAACGTCTCCTCCAAAAATGGCAATTGCCTCAAAAAATATATCTAATCAACCAGTTGCAAGGAAACATCCAAATCAACGCTATCGTGTTCAACCTGGAGATTCACTGAGTTCCATCGCAAAAAAATTGAATACTTCAGTTAATAACATCAAACGACTAAATGGACTAAAGAGCTCCCGTATTTACCCCGAGCAGGTATTACTTGTTTCTATAGAAGCTCCTATCAATATGCAACACTATAAAGTGCGCCGAGGAGATAATCTCAGCAAAATTGCTAAACGGTTCCAAACATCAGTAGAAAAAATTAAACTAAAAAATAATATTAAGAACTTAGATCAACTCCACCCTGGCCAAATCCTTATCATTCACTAGAAAAAGTAATACTCAATAAACCAAAATGTTTCCTTGTGCCAGTAACTAGAAAGTTTTTATGCCCTCATCGACATCACTTCAAATTCAATAGCACAATTCTGTGTTTGAGATTTGATTTATTTCATTACGTTCCCACTGGTTAACTAAACTTTTAGAGAAGAGTTGCCCAACTATCCTCGGTTCACTATACTTGGTTTCCAGATTTATCCTGATTTTTGCTAGTCTAATTTGATAATGTTGGAAATCTAGTTTGGAGCCTATATGTCTCATATCTCTACAGTTGATCAACCTATTTTATTTCTCAAAATAAATGAAATCTAAAAATATTAGAGAATTTATACAACACCATTTTCGCCATTTTAATGCAGCTGCTTTACACAATGCTGCTGAAGGCTACAAGGAACTTTTGTCCTCTAGTGGACAAATGCTAATATCACTTGCAGGTGCCATGAGCACTGCTGAACTAGGATTGAGTTTAGCGGAGATGATTCGCCAAGAAAAAGTTCATGCTATCAGTTGTACTGGAGCCAACCTTGAGGAAGATATTTTTAACTTAGTTGCTCATGAAGAATATCTCAGCATTCCCAACTATCGTGACCTTACTCCCGAAGCTGAACAAGAGCTTGTTAATCGGTCTTTAAACCGGATAACCGATACTTGTATTCCAGAAAAGACGGCAATGCTATTCGTCGAAAAAGCAATGCAGAAACTTTGGCAACAAGCTGATAAAAGGGGGCAACGTTTTTTTCCACATGAGTTTTTTTATGAACTGTTGAAGAGCAGAACCTTATCCAGCTCTTATCAAATTGATCCAAAAGATAGTTGGTTACTGGCTGCCTGCGAAAAAAATTTACCACTATTTGTTCCAGGATGGGAAGATTCAACTCTCGGTAATGTTTATGCTTCTTACTGCATTAAAGGTACTATAAAGAACCATTTCACAGTTAGGAGTGGAATTGAATACATGATGGCACTAGCAACGTGGTACCAAGAAACGGCAAAAAAGAATCCGATTGGTTTTTTTCAAATTGGTGGAGGAATAGCCGGTGACTTTGCGATATGTGTCGTTCCCATGCTAAAACTGGACTTAAAAATAGAAAAGACTCCTCTGTGGAGTTATTTTTGTCAGATCAGTGATTCAATCACTAGTTTTGGATCTTATTCAGGTGCTGTACCTAACGAGAAAATCACCTGGGGAAAGCTTGGAGTTGATACACCCAAATACGTCATTGAATCCGACGCAACCATCGTAGCCCCCCTCATCTTTGCCTACCTCCTTCAAGAATAACCAAAGGTTGATTTCAGGTCTATTGCCAACAATCAACAGATTTGGAGCTAATTTCCTCAATCGAGTTAAACACTTCGTCTTCCCCACACTGTTGACTCGCTTTTTGCAACAGGCCCACTCATTATAAGACTTGCAAAATAACTAAGAGAAAAACTAATCCCGAAAGCAATTGGGAAATAATTAATAAAATGAACCTCAGTCCAATTCTGCAACCACACCGAGACACCCAAAGAAGGAACAGTGCCTAGCACCCAAGCACGAAAATGCGTTCTTTTTGTTAACATGCCGAGCAAAAAAAGAGCCAACACTGGACCCCCAAAAAGGCTTAAAAACGCTGAACTCGCTTTCAAAATTTCTCCTATCATCACAGTGTAGCAGGCTGTACCAATCGCAAAAACACCTAGAATCAATGTCAAAAGCCGAGCAAGCTTGACCTCTTGTGCATGGGAAGTAATTCTGCATTGCAATGGCCGAACAAAATCATTCAAAATAACAGAAGAAAGTGAATTAATTCCTGAATCTAAGCTAGACATAGCAGCTGCTAAGATCGCTGTGATGAGTAGACCGGAAACACCATTGGGAAGGGCATAAATGATATAGAATGGCAGTATTCGATCACCAGTAATGCCAGAAGGCAGTCGTTCCGGAAATACCTGAAAATATGCAAACAAACCAAGTCCTATGAACAAGAGTAAACTGACGAGTAAAAGATCGATTATGGAATTAAGGATAGTTGCCTTGGCCATTCCTCGTGAATCTGGAACTGACATAAGCCTTTGTACTGTCACCTGATCCGTACCATAGTCATGCATCAAAGCAAAAAAATAAGAAATAGCTGCTGAGAGAGCCGTCATCTTAAAAAGATCAAGTTTCCACTCCCATATAGCTAAGTGGTTTGTTTCTCCAGCTACCAGCATAATTTCGGCCAATCCTCCTGGAACACCATTAACTAAACTAAAGGCTACCCAGACGGCACCTCCCACTAGAAAAAAAAATTGAAAAACATCAGTCCAAATTACTGCAGATAAACCACCAAGAGTTGCATAGACTGTTGCAACCACTCCCATAATAAAAATTGCCAAATAAAGATCAATTCCTATCATTACTGACAGTGCTAGGGAGGGAGAATAAATTACTACCCCTAACCATCCCAGTCGAGCAAGGCAAAAGAGTCCTGCCACACACATGCGCGCCGATTCTCCATATCGGTAATTGATATATTCATAAGCAGTAGTAACTTTAAGCTTCCTATAAAAAGGATAAAATACAAGAATAAGAATAGGTGCAACTACAGGACTCATTACACCTATAACAACCATAGAGATATTTTCGCGGTATGCAGTCCCAGGTACTCCTAGGAACGAAGATGCACTAGTTAAAGAGGCAAACATGCTGATTCCAACGGCTAACCAGGGCATCCTCCGCCCTCCGAGAAAAAAATCTTCAGTGGTATTCTGTTTGCCTGCTAGTCGCAAACCAATCCAAACCAGTGCTAGGAGATAGATCACCAAAATGAAAAGATTTATTCCACTGAAGCTCGTAGGTTCTGTCACCGGATTCTCAAAGTTCTTTCATTTATGAACAAACAAAAAGATGTACTAGGAAAATAGATCGGACTTAATCTGAATTATTTTAAGTACGGTTATTACCGACATTGTAAGCTTTAATCTAATAAAAAACAGCTGCTGCCGTAATATGGTCAGAACTCAAAAAATTGGAGGTGCCTGAAAAAAATTATTCTCAACTATTGTTCCAGTCTACAACTTTCGAACCAATAGTAATTTATCTGTTTAGTCACTATTTAGCTGATGAAAGAGACTAGATACTCGTTTATAGAAACCTTCGGTGTGAAGAGAATCAGGAAGTTTATGTAGTTCGTAGTCCAAGTGATGACAAATTTCATGCAGGAGAGTTCTAAGAAAAGTTTTGAAGGCAACCACACGTTTATGTTGAGCTGTTCGCATCCAAAGCTGAATTTTTGGTTGCTGGCCATCGACTTGTTGAAAATAAAGTCCATGAAGTTCTCCCCAATCATTTGAAGGACGCACTGACAAAATCTCAACAGGAATCTTGTCTACTTGGAGGTTATCAAGAATCCGATCTGAAAGTTGCTGACAGACGCTTTGTACCAAGCGATTATCTTTTGTCTCTAATGCTGAAGCCAGAAGGTCAACAAGTTCAAATAAGCCAGTAGTTTGATTCAATGAGATAGAAGAAATAGAATCACTTTGGCGATAAACACGCTTCTGAGTTTCTGAAAGATGAGTGTAATAGGAAAAGACCATAGTCTCAGTTTTCCAAAATGCTTCGGAACTTCTAAGATTAACTTCCCTATAAGTTCAAATTAAGGATTTAACACCTTTTCTGAACGATCCAGAAAATGCCAGCTGAGACCTAGAACTGAAAGACTAGCAATAGTGAGTGGAATCATCCAAACGCTTTCCTCAAGAGAACCACTGCGTTCTCCTATATAGCCCATTAACATCGGGCCTGCTCCCGCACCTAAGTATCCTAAAGCTTGAGTAAAACCAAAGGCTTTTGCCGCTGATTGACGAAACCTCAGTGCTGTAAATGACTGTAGAGAAATCGCATCTCCACTCATTGCCATACCAGCAACAAAAATAAAAATTAATCCAAATAAATAGTTGTTACTGAAAATTGTAAGTGTATAGAAAATTGACCCTACACCAGCGCTAATAGCCAGTAGTATCCTATCCGGCAAACGTCCTCCAAAGAAGGTCCAGACAACTCTGCCCATGATAAAGCCCATGGTATTAACAGAAATCATCCAAGCAACTTGTGTTTCAGAAAGAGGCAAGCGACCTGCATAAAGTCGACCTAACCAGACAACCGCTCCCATTTGGCCAATTCCATGCAGAATAGAAGCTAATCCAATCAGCCACAATGTTAGTTTTAAAGACTTCAAAAACTGAAACAGGGGCTTTATTGTTATCTTTAGCTTGACCCTAGATTTTTCAGATTTCTTCAGTACCAATGGCACATTCAGCAAAGTCAATAGATAGAAACCCGCTAAGATGATATAAGGAATCCACCAAGGCCAGTTCCATTCCATCCAGGCATTACTAATGTAGGCCCCTAAGGCAAGAGGAGCTAGGGTTCCACCAATCGCCATTGTTCCTAACAAAGCTGCAAAGATTTTCTGGCGTGCCTCTTGAAAATACTCGGCTGTCACAGTACCAAAAATAATCATTAACCAGACACTTCCCATCCCCATTAAAGCAGCGCCTGTTTGTACCATGAAAAAATTCTGTGATGCTGCCAGCATCACACACCCGAAGCTTCCTAAAGCCAAACCAACTCGCACTGATGAACCAGGTCCAATACGGGTTGTCAAAAATCCAGCTAAAACATTCCCTAAAATTGCTCCCATAAAATAAAAGAGGTTTACTTGACCCTGCATTTCAAAGCCAGCCTGAAATAATTTTTGAAAGACTTTGAAAGTAACTGGCAGGAGATTGATCGTTGAACCTACCAAGAAACTCAGGGTGACGGAAAACCAAAACAGAGGGTTTTGGATTGGAAGAGGGTTAGCCTGACTTTTTTGAATCAATACATTTACCCTTAGATTACTAATATTTGAAAAAATGATTCATCAAGTGATGTTAATTTCATCAAATAAAATAGTATTTCCTTCCACATAGTAAAAAGGTTATACCCCTAATAAATGAGTTATTCCCATGTAGAGTGCCTAATCTTACTGCTGAATACCAATTCTTGCATTTCATAGGAAGGGAGTTGTAAAATCTGTGGAACTTTTCGTAAATAGGTTTGTTAATGAAAGTCATCTTACTAGTTATAATTTGTATGTTATTAGTCATAGTATGGAAAAAATGGGGACGGTGAACATAATGCTTTTAGGGAGTCTCCCTAAGTTTAGATACGTAGCTTTACCTTCCAAACAGGGATAAATATACTGCAAATGATATCCAAAAAAGGATGGTTCGTTCTACTATCAATTAGAACCACTAATCGAGGCTATACCAAACCTTTTTAAGACTGGTAATTGCGGGAGGTTGTCTTGAAAATCATAAACAAATATTTCATTTCTTAGTGGAAGTTTTCTTTTTTAACTTCCATTGACTAGCGAGCTGCTGGGCTTTCTCTAATTCTATAGGATTCAGCTGTCTCTGGATCCTATCCCGCTCCTTAATAGCAGCTTTGTCTCCCTGCACACCAGAAAGACTAAACCACATATATGCTTTTATATAATCTTTTCGAACTCCTCGGCCATTAAGATATAGCGTTCCTAAGTTATATTGTCCCTTAGAGTTTCCTTGCTCTGCGGCAAGCCGAGTCCACTTGACCGCTTTTTTGTAGTCTTTTTTGACTCCTTTTCCAGCGTAATATATTGCTCCCAAAATGTGTTGGGCTTTACCATTACCCTGTTCTGCCAATCGAAGTAAACCCTTAATTTGATCTTGAGTAATCTGAGCAACTGCACTGGAACAGGTATTAAAAAGTAAAAGTGCCAGTAATAAATGTTTCACTGTTTTCATAATCCATTTCTCTCTGTATTCAATCTATACAGTTTAGAAAAAGTTTCTAAATTTTACAATCAAGGTGAATGACTAGGACAGGCGGGTTCTAAATAGATAGTGTGAAAAAAGTAAATAATAAACACTACGAGTACCTCATTTTTTAAAATGCGAATACCTTTTATTGAAGGTACGGTTTTACTAAGTAAGCCCTATCAAAAAACAGTACAGTTGCAAATTCCAGCTTAGACAAATAAAATCCCTAGAATAATCTGACAGAGTAACTTTACTTACAACTTACATTTGGGTTTTAATTTGACAGGTAAAGTTATGTTTCTTTAGGATTACTTAAATTAAATCCAATATACAATAGTTTCAAATTAGGACCATCCTATGAATTCTAAAATCCCTCAACAACTTCGTGTTGATTTTCCCGCTGTCCAGACCCGACTTAACAAGGAAGAAGAGGCTCTTCTCGTTGAAATCATACGCCATAGCCCTACCTGGAGCCAAGGTGAGCAGATGGAGGCCTTTGAACGAGAATTTTCTCAATACGTAGGCTGTTCTGATAGTCTGGCGGTCAGCAGTTGCACAGCTGCCCTAGAGATGGCAGCAACCTTATGTGGCTTACACCAAGGAGATGAAGTCATCCTTCCAGCACATACTTTTGTTTCCAGTGCTGTTCCATTTGCAAGGACTGGAGCCCAACTGATTTTTGCTGACATTGATCCGTCTACGCGTCTTATTTCTGCAGAATCAATGAAACCCTGTCTTTCCGAAAAAACAAAAGTTCTAGTAGTTGTCCATCTTTACGGACTGCCTGTAGACATGGATCCTATTCTTCGATTGGCAGAAGAATACGGGCTTAGAGTAGTTGAAGATGTGGCTCAGGCACCAGGGGCAATCTACCATGGTCAAAAAACAGGTTCAATGGGAGATTATGCGGCCTTCAGTTTCCACAATCAAAAAAATATTTCGACGTTAGGAGAAGGTGGCATGTTGGCCGTGAGGAATACTTCGGATGGAGACCGTGCTAGAAAGCTTCGCTGGATGGGAAGTTGGCCTTTCACTGGGGATCGAAAACACTACTGGAAACCTGCTATGAGTAACTTAGTAAGTGGGATGAAAGGAGTCTGGCCCTTCAATTTTTGTTTGAGTGAAGTTCAATGTGCTGTTGGTCGTAAACTGCTCCAGCGATTGGACGCTATCAATGAAGAAAGGAGAACACAAGCTACTTTTATTCGTCAGGCTGTTGCCGATATTCCTGAATTGTCCTTTCAATATATACCAAAAGGCCACGTTCATGCTTATCACTTGCTTGTGGCTCAATATGATGGATCTAAGTCAAATTGTACTCGAGATAATCTTATTGATCTTCTTTTCCAAGACTATGGTATTAAGTGCATTGTTCAGTACTGGCCTCTTTACCGGTCAGAACTTTTTCAGTCATTTGGTTATGGGAAGATCCGTTTAACTAATACCGACCACTTTTTTGACAATATGATTAGCTTTCCATTCTGGTCTGGAATGCCAAAAGAGACATTAAATTATATGGCCAAGAGTATTCGTTCAGCAGTGATACAATTGAGAAGTTACACCTAATAAGAATTAATTAAGTATTATTGCCCTCAGAATATTTTTAGAGAGTTATTAGTTTGAAATCCCGCGGGGAAACATCTGAATAATCATGAGAAAGTAAGAGAAATGAATATGAATTCAAGAACAGTATACTTTAATGGCCAATTTGTTAGTGAACAGGAAGCACGTGTTTCTATTTTTGACTCCGCATTGATGTTCGGGGATATGGTTTTTGATATGACACGGACCTATAGGCAGAAACCTTTTCGTCTTAGAGAACACCTAGAAAGAATTTATGCAGGTCTCAAATACCTGGAAATTGATTGCGGGTTGACCCTAGAAGAGATGGAGAATGTAACCCTGGAAACATTAGACAGAAATCTTCCCTGTCTGGAGGGGGCAGATGTCCAAATTATGCATGATATTTCTCGTGGACCTTTACCTCCATATAAAAGTGTTTTCAAGGGGAAATTACAACCAACAATTTCTATTAATTGTTGGCCTCTTTGGTGGCATTTAGCTGTAGATGCACCCCTTTATCGCACAGGTGTTCATTCAATCATAACGGCCCAGCAATCAGTACCAGCATATCTTATTGATCCTAAGGTCAAGAATCGAAGTCGGGTTTTTTACCAAATGGCTAACTTCCAAGCACATAAAGTTGATCCTCAAGGTTTCCCACTTCTTACCGATGACCGGGGAATTATCACAGAAGGTAGTGGATCCAATTTTTTTATTCTTCGCCATGGGAAGGTGCTAACACCTAGGGGACACAACATTTTACTTGGTGTTTCTCGGAATACTGCTCTAGAACTGTTAACCAAAATGTCTGTTCCATGGATTGAGGAAGATTTTGGTGCCTACGAAGTTGTTAATGCTGAAGAAGCATTTCACACAGCAACTACCTATGCCATTATGCCCTGTACTCGAATCAACGGAAAACCTATTGGTGATGGAAATCCTGGACCTTTAACTCAGCGATTAATAAAAGCCTGGAGTGAACTAGTTGGGGTAGATATTGTGGCCCAGTCAGATGAGTACGCCAAAATAGTTAAGGGCATGACCTAGGCTGAGTATTACTCATTTGGTCCTGGTCTTTTCCTTAATAACAGCACTTGAATATAGTATCAAACTTATCACTGAGAAAACGTACTGAATAGTTAGCTTGTCTATCCTAAAAATTCCGTTCTTGAAAGGCATTCTTATTTTCTAACCCAAAAATCATGGCGATGTTACCCACAGATCTAACTCCCAAGGCCACCCAAAAGATACAAACTAGGTTTCGAAAAATATGCTCTGATATTCCAGTACCAGAATCGTTGGATCTAATTAGAGAGTTGCGTAAAGTTGAGCCTCAGTCAATGTCAGGTATGGTACCTATCATTTGGCACCAAGCCCAAGGCTTTCTTGTTCGTGATCCCTACGGAAATCAGTGGATCGACCTTAGCAGCGGCATTGTAATGGCAAATACTGGCCACGCTCACCCTGTCATCATCCAATCGATTCAGGAACAACTGGATTCCCCTCTTCTCTTTACTTATGCCTATCCTTCCAAAATACGTTGTCAATTTCTAAGTCGACTCCTGAAATTCGCTCCTTCTAAGTTGAACAAAGCCCTTCTATTTTCATCGGGAACAGAGGCGAATGAATGCGCCATTAGCCTCATGCGAAGAAATGGACTGCAGATTGCACCCCAAAAGAGTGGCATTGTCTCACTAGAAGGCAACTATCATGGGCGGACCCTAGCAGCTAAGGCAAGTGGAGGTAGTTCTACACTAGTGGACGGGATCAGTCGTCAGGAGCTTCATCATTTTCAGTTACCTAATCCAAATTCCCTTACATTTGACGCTTCCCTTGATTCTGCTGGGATAGATCCAAGTTGTATCGCCGGTGTTATTTTAGAATCAATTCCAGGTATGACTACCATTCCACATCCAATTGAATATATGAAGGCATTGAAAACTTGGACAAACAAACACCAAATACTTCTAACTGTAGACGAAATCCAATGTGGAATAGGACGCACTGGCAAAATGTTTGCTTTTCAGCATTATGATATTATTCCAGACCTAATTACCTGTGGTAAAGGTTTGAGCTCCAGTCTACCAATATCTGCAGTCATTGGGGCAGAAGAAGTTATGGATCTAGCCCCTCCCGGAGAAATGTCCAGCACTTTTGGGGGAAATCCAATCTGCGCAGCCGCTGCAGAAGCTAATTTAAGAATTTTAGAAGAAGATGGATTGATAAAACAAGCCTCTACCCTAGAGCAATACCTCAGGAAATGGATATCCCCTTTAATAAAAAAACATCATCGGTTTATTTTTCAGGCTGATGGTAGAGGTTTATTCTTTTCACTCCATCTCAGAAATCCACAGACTGGTCAACCTTGGGTGGAATTAGCTGACAAGATAGCCCTTGAGTGTGTAAGACAGGGGGTACTACTCTTTCTCACTGGAAGAGGTTTTATTAAGATTGTTCCACCACTAATGATTGATCAGGAGGCCTTTAAAGAGGCTGTGGATGTAATTATAAACGTTATGGATGAGGAACTGGCTAAATGTACAAACCATTGACAGTCGACCTAAAAGGAAAATCGGCCTTAGTTACTGGAGGAGGCACTGGAATAGGCCAAGCAATCTCAATTGCTTTAGCCCGTTGTGGTGCCCGGGTTGTTGTTAACTATTCTCGGAGTACTAAAGAGGCACAGGCCACTGTGACTAAGATTAAGAATTCAGGCGGATTTGCTGTAGCGATCCGAGCAGATGTAACTAAGGAAAGCCAAGTCAAACATTTAATAAAGAAAACGGTAAAGGCTATAGGAGGGCTTGACATTCTTATGGCCAATGCAGGTGGTCCGACAGAAAAAAGTCCAACCAGTGCTTTATCAAGTAAAGAGTGGGATTTAGGGTTGAATTTAAATTGCAAGTCGGTTTTCTATTGTGTTAAGCATGCTATTCCTCTACTGCCAAATAAAAAGGGTCGTATCATCGTTACTTCATCAATTAGTGCCCGCAGTGGAGGAGGTCCCGGAACTATAACCTATACAGCAGCCAAAGGAGCTTTAAACAATTTGGTGCGGGGATGGGCAAAAGAACTTGGCCCTCGAGGTATTACTGTTAATGCTATCTCACCTGGCATTATTTGGACCCGCATTCACCAACAGAGAACCCCGCCTAAACTTTACAAAAACCTAATTAAGAATGTTCCTTTAAAACGCGATGGTCAACCAGAGGACTGTGTTGGCCCAGTACTATTACTAGCCAGCAAAGAAGGATCCTACGTAACAGGCCAAACCATTGAGATCAATGGTGGCCTGCTTATGCCCTAACAACCTGAAGACCTAGAAGTTTCTTGTTTCTGATAACAATCTAAATAGTTCTGGCCTTCTTTGCCGGATTGTATAATTGGGTTGACTTCGGGCTTCCCAAAGTAATTCAGGGAGTAAATCAGCAATTAGGATCTCTTCCTGAACTTTTTCGAATGAAGTCTGGGCAGTAATCTCTCCATGTGGATCAACTACAAGACACCCTCCGGCGTGGTTAGGTTGGTTGGGACTATCCTGGGGATAGGTATCGACAATTCCAGCTTTACCAGCTTGATTACAAAGAACCATGTAACAAGAATTTTCATAAGCACGAGTGGTAGCAATCATACGAAAGTATTTCCCTGAAAATTCTGCTGCTGCTTTCTCTGAATCTGGATCTTCAGTCCAGGTTTTCATCCTAGCTGCATGAGGCATTAAAAGTACATTCGCCCCTTTTAAAGCAAGAATTCGAGCTAGTTCGGGAAAAGAATTGTCATAACAAATAATCATCCCTATACGCCACTTCCCAATATTAAAAACTGGGATTTCAGAACCCCCTTCATAGTGAATGACCTCATCGCGAGATAAGTGGATTTTCCGCTGAGATCCGATGAATCCTTCCGGACCAACTAAGACTTGGGTGTTGTACACGATGTCGTTTCTTTTTTCACTTAACCCAACACTAAGGAAAACATCTAACTTTTTAGCTAATTGGCATAAATGTTGAACACTTGGTCCATCAGGAACCAACTCCGCGTTATACCAAGTTCTAGGGTCATTGTGGCCGTGGATTACTAGTTCAGGAAAAAGAATCAATTCAGCCCCTGAATCTTTGGCTCGACTTGTCCACTGGTCAATAGCATTTAGATTCTCTTGAGTTTGACCTAACAAGCCATTCATAGCTACAGCTGCAACTCTTAGTTTTTGCATATTAGTTAACCCTCACGTAAGTCCAAATCTGAAAATAATATCGAGCAGGCTTCTACTAGTTAAAGTATTTTTATCAATCAGAAATTACTTTGACCACTGATTCGGCTTATTGCCAATCTCGAATCTGTGGTGGGCCAGCTGACCAACGCAGATCCATGGCTAAAGGAAAAAGTTTATCGATCTTATCTAAATGTTCCTGTGGAATTTGTATTTGGCTGCCTTTTATTGAACTTTCTAACTGAGCAGAATTACGAATCCCTAGAATCACTGAACTAACTTCAGCATGTCTCAAAGACCAAGCGATAGAGTATTCTGCTAAAGTAAGGCCAAGATCAGTTGCTAATTGGTTAACAATTTCAATTTTTGCCCAGATTGATTCGGGTAAGGCCTTCATCCATCCTGGATTTTCAGCTAAACGGCTTCCTGCTGGAGTTTGATCTCGTTGGTATTTACCACTCAACCATCCTCCATTAAGCACTTGGTAAGGGGTAATGCCAATGCCAAATTTTCGACAAAAAGCAAGTTCGGAAATTTCAATCTCTCGGCGAAGTAAACTATAAGGAGGTTCATAAGCAATCATCTTTTCCAAAGCAAAGCGGTCGCTCAACCATAGCAACTCACACATTTCCCACGCCAGAAAATTAGAAACTCCAAAATAGCGAATCTTTCCCTGTTTTACGAAAAGATCCAGTGTACGGAGACTTTCTTCAAAAGGAGTTTCCAAATCTGGCCAGTGAAGCATCAAAATATCAACACAATCAGTTTGAAGTCTTCGAAGACAATTTTCTAGTTCAGTCTGTAAATGTATGCGGGAGCCACCTTTTTGATGAGGGCCAGGACCAAGAGCATTGGCTATTTTTGTTAGGAGAACAACCTTATCTCTCTTACCTTTAAGAATCTTTCCCAAGTAGTCTTCAGCTACTCCTCCAGGACTCCCTACATCACGATTGTAGCCTTCGTAAGAACTAGCTGTGTCAATAAAGTAAACCCCTTGATCAATAGCTTGGTGAATCAGATTCGTAGCTTCTTTTTCCGTTGTTGGATTTCCAAATAACATTGTGCCAAAACAAACTGGAGAAACAGATACGCCACTTCTTCCTAATCTTCTAAGTTCCATGGTTAGCTCCTAAGAAAAATTAATCTTTACATTTATACAGATATTAAGACGAACAGGGGGAAAGCAACTTCTATTTGTCTACTAGTTGACAACTCTAGAGATACTTCATTAGGATACAAAACTTCAATGGCAATATTATTGACGTTGTTCAAAAGTGAGTCAAGAAGGCCGATGTTATCTGTTTTGAGAATTGAACAAAAAAATTATGAGAAAACTAACTAATTAGAAAACGAGACCATGGAAAAATTATCTCTAGCAGTAATCGGTTGCGGCGATTTTGGGCAACAGATGTTAGAGTTTTTAAACACATTACCTGTTTTTAAAATCAGTGCCGTTTGTGATCCTGATTCCCAGAAATCAATGGCCCTGGGAAAAACATTTGGTGCACCTTTCTTTAAATCCTTCGAGCAATGCCTAAAAGAAACGGATGCTTCGTCCGTAGCTTTATTCACTCCTAACCACCTCCATGCTCCAATGGCAATCTTAGCAGCAAAATCGGGAAAACATATTTTCTGTGAAAAACCGATGGCCCTTAATGTTAGAGAATGTTATAGCATGATCGAAGCCGCCGAAGCTAATCAAGTTAAGCTAATGGTTGGCCATAAGAGAAGATTCCGTCCACAGTACGTTAAAATATCAGAAATCGTCTCCAGCTTAAAATACGGTCGACCACTAATGGTCCAAATAAATGGATTTTATGGACGAAAGCTTTGGGGTTGGTGGACAAAACGAGCAATGGGTGGCGGACTTTTATTCCACTCGGGTGTCCATGACCTAGATTTTTTGCGAAGTATCTGTGGAGAAACAGCTACTATTTTTGCTCGTAGCCCAATTAAAACAAATCATCGAACTGATTTTGAAGATGCAATAAGTCTTGTGATTCATTTTGAGTCAGGAACTGTCGGTACAGTACAGGTCAGTCCATTCTCTTTTCAACGAACTTTTCGTGAATCCTTTGGGATACATATCGTTTTTGAAAAGGGAGACCTTATCTATGATCCAGTCCAAGTTTCAGTAGAGATTAAAGGAGAAAATGGTGACTCAAAATTATTTCACTTTGACAATGAGGCCGGGTTTAATGAGGCCTATAAAACTGAATTTGAAAGCTTTGCAAATTGGGTACTTTATGATTCTGAACCGAAACTAACAGCCTGGGATGGGTTGCGCTGCGTCGAATTAATGGAAGCCGCTCAACTTTCAGCATATAGCGGTAAACAGATTAAATTACCCTTACCAAAACATCATGATGAAACGGCAATCTTTGGAAAAATATCCCTAACTCGGAATTTAAACAAACCAACCCTCTTTGCCCAAGGATTCTCTATGGCTGAAGGACCTGCTTTTGATCGTGAGGGTAATCTTTTCGTAGCTAATTGTCGTTCGAACCATATCTCCAAAATTCTGCCAAATGGAAAGATCGATAATTTCCTATCGACAGGAGGCAAAACTCAGGGTGTTGCTATTAGCCCAAGTGAAGAATTTTTTATTACTGACAGCCAAAAAAAAATAATTTATCAAGCGGACATCAACGGAAAAATCAGTGATTTCTGTCACCAGTATGAAGATGGGAGTCCATTGAGAGGACCCAATGAGATAATCATCGGTCCTAACGGACAAATCTACTTCACTGATCCTGGAAAAGCATGGAGAGGAAAAACCACAGGAGCTGTTTCTCGGGTTAGCAGATCTGGCAAAGCCGAATTATTAGTAGATGGTTTAGAATTTACTAACGGACTCGATTTTAGTCCTGACGGCAAGATGATTTACATCGTTGAAACAACAACTGGAAAAGTATTACGCTCCACCTTAGATATAAATGGGACACTAAAAGAACCACTCCATGAATTTGTTCGCTTTGAAGGAAGTGTTGGCCCCGATGGAATTCGTTTTGCTGACAGCGGCAATCTATACGTTACACTTTTTGGGCGTGGTCAAGTTGCTATCGTGGATCCGGAGGGTAAGATAATAGACCGTCTCAGGGTACCTGGTCTATTCCCAACTAATATAATTTTTCTTAATTCTTCTCTATTAGTCTGTGAAGGCCAAACTGGAGCTATTTGGAAACTTGATGTCGGAGAAAAAGGAATCCCATCCTACTCCCAAAAAATCTGGTTAGCTAACAAGTCTATAGATCTGTAATTGGAAAAGAGATTGGCTATGTTCTTAAGGTGATACTACTCTTTGTCTTTATGATATTTTAGGATTGCTTCATTAGATCTATTCGTAGTGGCACACCTGTCTTGCCAAACTTCAAAGAAGGAGTTCGATATCTGCAGTTTAGCGAAGCGGTAGCTCAATCAATTTTTGGAGGTAAGACGGTATCTTTGCCACCTGAACCTAAGATGGACTGCTGGGGTAAGCTTCTCTAAATCTCCAAAAGCAAGTTAATTACAATCAGCTACTATTTTCCCCGTCTTAAGTAAGATAGATAGTTCGGTTTTATCCATTTCTGAAATACCTAATCTTTTCACATCTCTACTCTCCTCCCAACCATTAAAACCCATGATAATAGATCCTATATCAACAAGGCTACGCATAGTTGGAGTTTTAGTACCATATTGTTCTCCTAAAGAACTCCAAGCAGCTAGACCATAAGGAATATCTTCTGTCAGCCATCTACTTTCTAAAGTACCCGGAGCTTTGAGCTGCGTCAACATCCAGCTTCCATGAATTGTAGACCACAAATCTCCTTTTGGACCGAAACCAGCATGATAAAAGGCTTCATTAACCGAAGGTAATTTGTAACCGAGTCCTTGAGCAACGTCCCGTCTTTCTTGATCAACCTGCTGAATAACCTTGGCAACAGAAGGGGTAACACCTTCTTCATAAAAATAGAATTCTCCCTTCGAGTATTCTACTCGTCCGGCATTGAGTAAAACACCAGCTGGATGCACAACTGGATTCATAGCAGCCAAACCACAGGCCATCACATCTGGAAAGGACTGTATACCCGGAAAGACTGGGTCTAGCTGAGCTTTGACTTGAGCAGTTTTTGAACTTGGAAGAACTCCAAGTCCCAGTTTATTTACTACTCCCCATATCGTAGCTGTATCTGGAGAGGTTTTTCGACAAACATAAGGAGCAGTATCCACCTCAGCTAGTATCACTTGAGAGGATCCATCAAGACTGAGGATTCTACGCCACTCAAGGCTTCCTAAAGTCCCCGGCATAAGAACAACGGTGTGTCTAGAAGTTAAATAAGGCAGGCAAACCTTAGCAAAAGCTTTGTGGGCATATGCTGGAACAATCAAAAGAATTAAATCTGAAGCTGCTAATGCTTCTTGAATATCAGTAGTTAGACAGTGAATCTTAGCAGTTCCCTGACCAGCTGCACCTAACAAGTGTATACATCCAGCATCCTTGATTGGGGCTAAGCTCTCCTCAAATCCCGAAATTTCAAAAAGGGTAATCTTAAAACCCTTCAGGGTAAGGTAGGCTGCTGCTGAAAAGGCGGTATTGCCACCCCCTAAGATAGTGATTGAATGAATTGACATAGGTGGCACCTCAACATTGAACTATCTGAAAAACTTTCTAGTTATAAAAATTAGATTGTGCATCAGAACTCTGGCTATACAAAATTTTTGAGCTATTTTAAAATACCCTAACAAAAAATGTGCAAGACAGTTTTAAAAACCTTTAACTAATGTTAGCAGTGGAATTAGAAATTTTAGAAACCTCACCAATAAATCCATCAATTAACCGTCGTGCGATACTCATATTGGGGGGCAGTAACGGTAGATTATTAACACTACACCACATTGCATCTTCAATTTCAGTGGGATGAATCTCTATCTTGCCTCCAGAATATTCAGCTCTAAAACCAATCATCAAAGAGTGTGGGAATGGCCATGGTTGACTTTCAATGTAACGAATATGCTTAACCTGAAGTTTCACTTCTTCCATTACTTCCCGTTCAACTGCTTGTTCTAAAGTTTCTCCTGGTTCTACAAAGCCGGCTAAAATGCTATACATATCTGGTGGAAAATGTGGAGAACGACTCAACAAAAATTCCTGGTCACGACTTATCAAAACAATAATAGCTGGGGCTAACCGCGGGAAAACTTCTATTTTACATTTTGAACATACACGGGCACGTTCCTGATGATGTTTTACTGTAGGCAGCCCACAGCAACCACAAAACTGGTTAGTTCTCTCCCATTCCACAATTTGTTTAGCCCGACCTGCTACTGTAAATAATGAATCCCCTAAGACAGGGTAAAGGCTTCGAAGATTCTTGAACACCATACCTTTGGAGACTGCAGTCTCTTTGCCCAGTTCAGCTGAAAAACAGTGGCGGTTCCCAAGAACTCCTAGATATTGACTACGAATACAGGTTATCCCTATATCGTTAGGATTTTTAATAAAGGGAATGGAAAAAGTCTGAGGATTAACCAAAACCATAAGAAGTTCTCCCCGAAAGATAAACCACCAAGCTGGTTTTTGAAGATTAGGTGGAGGAGTAACAGCGGAGACAAAGGGTTTTTCCATAATTAATGAAAAGGACTTAAAACATCTGACCAAAAATCAAATCTGGCACTCAAACAACTTCAAGATAACGACCAATGCGCCTGCCTTAAAACAGCAACAGAAGATGGAGAAGCCAGTGCTGTTAAGCGATCCAAACGATTCTCAGGAGGTATTTCACTGGGTCGATCAGCGGTCATAACTTCGTACCAGACAGTCAGTAAAGAACCATCATTCAATTCCACGGTCGAGGGATAGCCAAGATCACTTGAAGCGCCATCACTGGAAATTGTAATAGCCTGTGACCATTTGAAACCCTGATCTATACTAATCCGTGCCTGATTTCCCAAAGGTGGACGGCGGTGTCCATAACTCATCAACAACCGTCCATCCTTAAGTCTTAATAGGTGAGACGGCAACCCCCAAACACCTACCGCGTGGGGGATTGACCAGGTTTTTCCACCGTCAAAAGACTCACTTTGTAGTATCTCTTTTTCATTATTCCTATTGTGGTTTCGGATGTGCACGATCAATCCTTGGTTGAATGTTTCAATTGCATAGAGCTCATGGTAGTTTGTATTAGAGTCACCTTCCCGGGTTGGAATTTCAGCTAACCAACGCCATGTCTGACCATCATCTGTAGACTCACAAATCCCAATTCGTCCATTCGCCTGGCCGCTACGACCATACCAAAATACCTTACCAGCATAGAGTAAGCGTCCATCCGAAAACTGAATAGGCCCATGAGGGCTATTCACCAAACACCGGTAGGGTTCTGACCAGCTTAGTCCCCCATCTGTTGAGCGTATCATCCAACTACCCAGTTTAACCTCACGCTCGGCTGCTGAAACACGACGATGTGCAGCCTGCCAACGTCTCAGTTTTTCCTGTGACCAAATAGGTTGTTGTTTTAAATCCGCATTCTCAGCATGGGACAAAATTGATTCATACCCAACAGATGTAAAGGTCGTCACTAAAAGAGTCCCGAGACGCGTCTCCACTATCCCTGAATCTCTATCATCCAATGGACCATCAATTAATGTCCGAGGAAAACTCCAGGTTTTTCCCTCATTTTTAGATCGCATCAATTCGACCCGACCAAATGGACAAACATGGGATTCTCTTCCACCTGAATAAACTAGTAGCAGTTCACCGTTAGAGCGTTTTGTAAGCGTAGGCCAACCATGATAAAGCTG
>CAYWYX010000022.1:0-9204 GCA_964462735.1 uncultured Acidobacteriota bacterium
TTTTTTTTGTTGTGCTTCCACTTAATAATTCCCACGGTATTGATCTCGCAGGAAGCACCGAACAAAAACATGATTCGCTTGCGTTTACCCTTATGGATTTTAAATCGATCAATTCCAATTGACCCTAAATTTGATGAAAATGCCTTATCACTATTATTCGACTCAAAAAAAATTAATGTTACTAAACAGGCAAAACCTGGGAATCCAACTCTTATCTTTTTAGCTCTAGATTTAGTTGGCAATCCTACAATTAGCAAAACCACAAAATTAGCTCTTAGTTATCAGATCCAGCAAATGCCCTCTGACTATTGGGTTTGCTTAATTTCAGCCCAAGAGGACATTGCCGTGATCCAATCTCCAACAAATAATAAGCAGCTTCTTCAAAACAAGCTTGATTCAACTAACCAAATTGGTAAGGCAGGTCTGTTAGAATCGTTTCAAGCCTTAATGGACCTCTCCTCATCAGTTCTAAATCAGAGCAACATTAGAGTGATTGTGTTATTAGTAACAGATAGCAATGCTAAAAATTATAGAGATGATTATGAAAACCCCACCATAAATGAAAGTGATGGCCAAGATTTAAGTCGCCGTTTCGTTGGACGAAAATTACAAGAGGATATAGGGCGTTTATCAAAGATAATTTTGACTTTCATAGCCCCATTAGTGGTGGTTCATGTTGACCCTGAAGATGATGATTTAAACTTAATTTACCGAAGAGGATTATCCCAACTTACAAAAACTGTTGGTGGTCATATCTTAGCCTCAAAATCAGTGGGAGACATCCCAGACACCTTTGAAGAAGCATTTGATTGGATAAATAAAAGTTTTGTCATTGATTTTATGGTACCTAAGGAGGAGAAAAGAGGACCTTTTCCAATCAAAATTGAACTAAAATCTTCTGTCAAATCCTCAGTAAATCTCAGGTATCCACAGCGGCTTATTTTACCGGGGGAACTTAAGAAATAGAGTCTTTGATCAGCTTCTTTGAAATTTTCCTAATAGAACTAAGGTTTTGCAACAATCCTCTAATCCATTGAGTGGTTTGGAACGATTATGCTAAAATCAAAATAATTAGTTGGATTTTGTTTTAGACTATAGGAGATATTTGAACCATGGCAGAAAAAACAAACTCAAAGCTAACTTATTTTTTGATTGGTGGCGGGATTGGAGCTATTTTAGCTCTAATATTTGCGCCACGAACTGGCCAGGAGACCCGTAAAATCATCTCTGAGAAAACTAGTGACAGTCGGGAAAAATTATCTTCCGCTACCCTTACTGCTTCGAGTAAAGTATTAGATTACATCGACAAAAGCAAAGAATTAATCGATAATCAAAAATCGCAGATCTCATCGGCCGTCGATGCTGACAAAGAGGTTTCTCTAGGGAGAATAAAGCCTGAACCAGAATCTGAATAGTTTTCCCCTCGAGTTATTTGCTGTCGATAGTTAAAAGATGAGTTTTCATATTAGGATTATGATTTGGTTCCAGCAACATCAGGAGATTTAAAATGGAGGGCTCGTTATTTTACTTAGTTATTCTGGTGGCTATCTTCATTTGTATTCAGGTTGCTACTATGCTAGGCATTTTAGTTATCCTTCGAAAGTTGGGGGGAAACCTAAATTGTATACAAGCACTGGTAGAACAAGAAGCTAAACCAGCTGTTTCAGAAGTTCGAGAAGCCATTGGTGAAGCTAAGGAAGTGATCAAAATTGCAAGAGGAGCTGCTGAAAACCTTACGGGAGTTACTGATACAGTTCGACTTCAGGTTGAACATGTAAATTCAATCATTCACGAAACAACTGATAAAGCAAAGGTGCAAATTTCACGAGCTGATGAAGTTATAGCCGAAGCGATAGAAAAGATAGAAAAAACCTCTACCAATATCCAACAAAATATCCTGACTCCAATTCAAGAGCTTTCTAGACTAATCCACAGCGTCTCAAGTGGATTGAATGTTCTCCTTGGCCGTCGAAAAAATCCAGTTGACAAAGCCCACCAGGATGAAGAAATGTTCATTTGATGAAGCAACTCCTTACCAAAAAATAATTATTTAAGGTCCTAATTACTAACGATCTCTTTCCTAGTCACTTTGTTTACAATTCTCTACACAGAGCCAAATAATCAGCTAAATCTAGATCATAATGAATACAACAATTTATCTAAACCTTTTATTATTTTGTATATAGAATGGTAGCTACCTAGTAATAACAGTTCTTGGTCGTAATTTTTCTCTTATTTATTCCCTATATTTTTGCTATATTTTCTAATACCTTTTTTATAATAATTTCAGTAGATTACAGTTGACTAAAACAATATTATTTTATTAAGGAGGAAGATTCGTTGTTAATGATTAGGCTGGCACGAAACGGGAAAAAGAAACACCCCCATTATCGGATTGTTGTCCTTGAAAAATCTAAGCGGCGTGACGGAAGATACATTGATATGTTAGGACACTACAATCCAAAAACTAACCCTGCTTCTATCCACTTGGATAAGGAAAAATATGACTTTTGGATAGGCAAAGGGGCACAGGCAACAAACACTGTAAAGAGTTTCCTTGGCAAGATTGAGTAATCAACATTAACTCATTTTTTATTATGCCGCTACTTTTGGGGGAATTCGGGTATTATTAGGAGAAGTAATGAAGGAGCTAATCGAGCAGATTGCTAGGGCACTGGTGGACTATCCAGACCAAGTTTCAGTAAACCCTGTCGAAGGTGAACAAACAACCGTTCTCGAATTAAGAGTAGCACCAAGTGATATTGGAAAGGTCATAGGAAAGCAAGGAAGAACAGCTCGTTCTATGAGAACAATTTTAGCCGCATCAGGTATGAAGCTAAATAAACGCTTTACACTTCAAATTCTGGAGTAGCAGAAGTTGTTAATAACCGATTTCGTCAGTATTGCCAAGATAGTTAAGCCTCAAGGGAATAAAGGTGAAGTTGCTGCAGACTTTCTTACTGATTTTCCTCAGAGATTTAAGGATTTGAAGAAAGTTTTTTTAGAAAAGGATGGCCAAAGTTCACTTCCTTTCACTATAGACTCCTTCCGATTTCTCAAACAGCGGATTATTATAAAGTTTTCTGGAGTTAATGACATTACAGCTGCAGAGAGATTACGTGATTGCGACATAAAAATTTCAAAGAATGATATTGTAGCCTTACCTCCTAATTCATACTATCAGTTTGATTTACTTAACTGTGTTGTCAAAGATCGAAAGGGTTGTAGCTTCGGTACAGTAACTGACATTCTCGAAGTAGCTGGAAAGTTTCTTTTAAATCTTCAGCAAGGTCAAAAGGAAATTCTAATTCCATTCGCTAGAGAAATTGTATTGGAAGTTAATCTTTCAAAAAAAGAATTGATTTGTAACATTCCCAAAGGACTAGAGGAGCTCTAAAACTTACATATAGGTTGTTACATCTTTGTCAATCACATCCCCAACTCACTTTGATCTTATCACCATTTTCCCTGAGTTTTTTCAAGGCCCATTGGAATGTGGAATTATCAGACAAGCTATAAAAAAACATCTAATCTCAATCAAAATTCATAATCTAAGAAAATTTACGTTGGATACTCACCAGACAGTTGACGATCGCCCTTTTGGAGGAGAAGAAGGCATGGTTCTTAAACCAGAACCAATTTTTCGAGCAGTTAAAAACATTTTAGGAACAGGTCGACCTAAAAAAACAAAGGTTATTCTACTTTCTCCACAAGGCAAAAAATTGAGTCAAAATTTAGTTTGGCAATTATCCCATAGTCATCATCTTATTTTTATTTGCGGTCGTTATGAAGGAGTAGATGAACGAGTAGCTGACAATTTAGCTACTGACGAAATTTCAATTGGTGACTACATACTAAGCGGTGGAGAACTTGCAACTTGTGTCTTAATTGATTGTCTTGTCAGGATTATCCCAGGGGTCTTAAATAATTTCAAAAGTGCTATCAATGAATCTTTTTCCTGTTCTAGATCTGCCCTAAAGGGACCGACTAAAAATCTAAACTACTCACTTTTAGATCACCCACAGTATACAAGACCAGAAATTTTTGATGGGATGAAGGTCCCAAGTGTATTACTGTCTGGAAACCATCAAAGAATTAGACGGTGGAGAAGAAGGAAAGCTTTAGAAAAGACTTTGAAAAACCGACCAGATCTACTAGAATACGACGGTTTATCAGAAGACGACAAACTAATTTTAGCTGAACCCTGTAACCCTTAGATATTTTTTGGATCTTACCATGTATGCATTAAGTGATTTGGAAAATCCTGAGCTTCGTTTAGATCACCCAGATTTCTATGTAGGTGACACTATAAAGGTTCATGTAAAAATTCGTGAAGGTGAAAAAGAACGTATTCAGATTTTTGAAGGTGCTGTTATCGCCCGAAAGCGGGGAGGTCTGTCTTCCTCATTTACAGTACGAAAAACTTCTTTTGGCCAGGGGGTGGAAAGAATTTTCCCACTGCACTCTCCAATTATTCAAAAAATAGAAATTGCTCGTAAAGGTAGGGTCCGAAGAGCTAAACTCTATTATCTTCGCAAAAGACGGGGTAAAGCTGCCAAAATCAAAGAACGTAGATTTTTCTAAAAACCCTCGCCAAACTAAGTTTTACTAAACCTTGTTCTCTCCAGTTTTCTATTTTCAAGCCGAGTTTATTGATTGCAACATTCCATCAAAAACAGCTTTTCAACATGTACCCTAAAATTTGAAAAACAAGCTTGGGACAAAGGCTTTAGTTGGATAGCCGGAATTGACGAAGTAGGTCGTGGTGCTCTTTTTGGACCAGTATGTGCTGCCGCAGTAGTCATCAATCCTAATAATATTCCATATGGGATTAAGGACTCTAAAAAACTTACTCCTCAGAAAAGATTGAAATTATCTAAAGAAATTAGAAGTGCTGCGCATGACTGGGCAGTGGCCTTTGTAGATTCATCAACAATAGACCAAATTAATATCCTAGAAGCAACTCGTAAAGCAATGCATTTAGCTATTAACAAGTTAAAAGTAAAGCCAGACTACCTGCTGTGTGATGCTATGGAATTAAAATCGATTAAGATTCCTCAAGAATCAATTGTGAAGGGTGACACACAATCAATTTCCATTGCAGCTGCCTCCATTATAGCTAAGGTAGAAAGAGATCATTTAGTCATAAACCTAGATACTGAGTTTCCCGAATATAACTTAAAGAATAATATGGGATACGGTACAAAGAAACATTTAGAAGCTCTTAGAAAATTGGGACCTACTCACTTTCATCGTCATAGTTTTCGAGGCGTTTGAAGATTGACATAGCCATGTGCCGATGCTAGATTTGCATTTTCTTTGCTGTGGTGCTTAAAAAAACCTCACCCTTGCATCAAATTAGGAGAACTAGCAAAATATTTCTTTTGACTAAATAAATATAAGATTAAAAACATCTTAAATATCTACAGCTTTATATTTGTATGGTTAAGGTTTGGATACAGGAGTAAAAAACTTCAAAAGGTTAATTAATGGCTAATAAAATTCTAGTCATTGCATTCATTTTTTTCTGCTTTGAACTTGGATTGTTGTTAGTTGTTTTTCCGTGGTCTCCCTATTGGGAAAATAATCTCATTCTCACCTACATCCCCTCAATCGAACACCTCATCCTAAGTAATTACTTTAGAGGAGCCGTTTCAGGACTAGGAATTGTAGACATCTCAATTGGACTATGGGAAACTGTGCATTTTAAAATTGCCGTAGCTCACCTAGAGAAGAAATAGATGGCTTGGACCTACTATATAACTGATCGTAAGATATGCAGTGTACCTATTCTTGAGCAAATTCATCTGGCAATACAAGCTGGAGTTGACTTATTGCAAATTCGAGAAAAAGATTTGGCCACTCTAGAATTATTAACGCTAGCACAGCAAGCAAGAGCGTTATCTCAAGGATACCCAACACAAATCCTAATAAATGATCGATTAGACATTGCTCTGGCAGCTAATCTCCATGGCATTCACCTAAGCCAAACTTCCCCACAGGCATCAAATATCCGAGCAAGGCTTTCAAAAAAACAGTTTTTGATTGGAGTTTCTACTCATGACAAAAAAGAAGTTGAGCAAGCATTTCAAGAAGGAGCAGACTTCGTAACCTTTGGACCAATATTCGCCACTCCCTCAAAACTAAGTTTTGGCCCTCCATTAGGAATTTCAGCCCTAAAAAAATTATTACAGAAGTCAAATCACTCGATTCTAGCTCTAGGTGGTGTTAATGAGAAGAATTATAAAAAATGTTTGGAAGTAGGGGCTAAAGGCATCGCTGGAATTCGAATGTTTCAACAACCAGAACCAAACCTTAGAAAAATAATCCGTGCTATTAGATCACAACCAAGCACATGGACAAGCGAATCCAGCCAATAAATTAAAAAATATTTCAATCAACATCAAATCAGGAGAAAATTGATGAACTCTTCAAATCAGACACAACCTATCTCAAATGAAAAGGTACTCACTGAAAAAGAATTACACCAGCTTTTAGAAGTTGATTCTCCAACTGTTGCTAATGTTATCGAATTATTTAACCTCCGCTCGCGGGTCGCAGGGTTTACTAACCACACTTTGAAAGCCATTTACCCTAAATTGGCCCCGGTTGTTGGATATGCCGTAACCGCAACATTTCGTTCCGGTTATCCTGCTGAAAATAGTGATTCTTATGTAGGAATGGGAAGCCTTATTCAAAATACTAGTTCAACACCTTCACCCAAAATTATGGTCATTCAAGACATGGATGAAATTCCACGATCGGCAACTTACGGCGAAGTAATGGCTACGGCTTTTAAAAAATTCTCATTCTCAGGCCTAATAACTAGTGGGGCAGGTCGAGATATAGAACAGGTTCGCCAACTTAATTTCCCCTGTTGGGCATCTTCTATTCTGGTCTCCCACGGATATTGTCATTTCGTAGATTCTCAACTTCCTGTGGTCGTAGGTGGTTTACAAGTTCAACCAGGAGATCTAATTCATGCTGATGGCAATGGTATCGTAAATATCCCTAATAACATCGCATCTCAAGTTGCAGCCCTTTGTCAACCATTTATAGGAGCAGAACAACAGGTGTTGGATTACTTAAACTCTCCAAATCCAACAACAATAGGATATGCAGAATTAATGAAAAAAATGAGAGCTGATATAGATGGACTTAGGGAAAGGATCCAAGTCAAAAACTAACGCTACCACGAGGATTTCACAAACCTATCTTAAACCCAAAACTTCAGACTATTTACTGGACCTCTAATAGCAAAAGGGATTTTTCCCACTCTCCATAGAGAAGACTTCGTTTCTCTGAAAGCTTCTTGTGCTGCCACCCTAATTCCTGAAGCTGATTGTAATCATTAGAAATTGAAGTCAAGTTCATTTTGGCAGTAACAAACTCAATTTTAGATTCTATCTCTTGAATTTTTTTTTCGAGATACTGACATCTATCCTTGACTCTCTTCAATTCATTTTTGCTAAGCTTGTCGGAGCTATTATGACCTTGGGTATTAGGTGTTTTGTAATCGACTGAGTTAAACAGGGCTTTTGAAGTTTGACAAGCCTGACTAGATTCCCACTCAAAGTATCTTCCTTCAAAACATGTAGATTGGGGAGAGATATCTAAAATTAGGAGTCGCTCAGTAACCTTATTTAAAAGATATCGATCATGGGTCACTAATAACACTGTTCCTTTATATTCTGAAAGAGCTGTCTCTAAAGCCTCACGACAAGGAATATCGAGATGGTTAGATGGTTCATCCAAAACTAAAAAATTCGCCTGAGACAAAAATATCTTTGACAGTGATAATCTACTTTTTTCACCTCCACTCAAAGAAGAAACCTTAGAAAAAACTTTTTCCCCTTGAAATAAAAACTTAGCCAAGTGATTTCGTAAGACCCCGTTAGACAATGTAGGAAGGACCTCTCTGATTTCCTCTAGTACACTAAGCTGAGGATTGAGTTCTAACATATGCTGATGATAGTAGGCAGAATCTAAATCCTTACCTATAATCACTTTTCCTTGTACTGGTGGAATTTCACCTAATATAGTTTTCAACAGGGTTGTTTTCCCGGAACCATTAGGACCAACAATTCCCATACGTTGCCCTCGATATAATTCAAAGTTAATATCCTCAGCAATTACTGTCTCTGCATACCCGACAGATAAGCTTTTTACAGTTAATACTCGATTAGAACTAGACCGTTTTGTATTTAGTTTAAGCTTAATGAATTGTTCTGATTTAAAAGGTTTTTCTTGATACTGTAGTCTATTTAGCATATTTCGGCGTGACTTTGCTTGCTTAGTCTTTTGTCCTGCTAAATTCCGTCGGATAAATTCTTCCGTCTTTTTAATAAAGTCATTTTGCTTCTGAAAAGCTTTTTCCTTAGATCGTAATCTCCTTTCTTTTGTTTTATAAAAGGTTGAATAATTACCTGAATAAAATTCTAAACTACCCCTGTCCAGCTCAATAATGTTATTCACTGTTTTATCTAAAAAGTACCGATCGTGAGAAACAATCAAGTAGGAATTACTGTAGTTATTCAGGAAATTACCTAACCAATTTAACGCATTTAAGTCTAGATGATTAGTTGGTTCATCCAATAACAACATGTCGGATTTTGTCAGAAGCAATTTTGCTAGGTTTAAACGACTCTGCTCTCCGCCACTTAATTCCCCAACCTTCCGCTGAATACTAAATCGATCAAAACTTAAGCCAAAGAGTGTCTGCTTAGTTTCTAATTCATAGGTATAGCCTCCTAGTGATTCCCATTGGGCTTGTACATCACCAGACCTCATTAAAAGTAAATCAACTTTTTTATTCTGGAGATTTGATTCAATCCTTGAGATTAGATTTATTCGTTCTTTCTCCAAACTGTGAATTTCTTCAAATACTGATAGAGCTTCTTCCAAAACAGTGCGTTGACAAGACATTTGGACTACCTGTTTTAGAAAACCAACTTTGAGCTGAGAAAGACGATGAACCTTACCAACTTCAGGTTCTAGATCTCCGTAAATCACTTGGAGAAGTGTTGATTTTCCAGATCCATTCGCACCAATTAACCCAATCTTATCTCCTCGATTAATCTGTAAAGTAATTCCCTTTAGAATTGGATGGCCCCCAAGACTCTTGCTAATATTATCCAAAGTGATGAGCATTGCTATGCAGGTAGGAAAATTGACATATTCTGGATGTTTGAATAAATGGTTTAA
>CAYWYX010000022.1:9304-13788 GCA_964462735.1 uncultured Acidobacteriota bacterium
TGGTTTAAGAACAGAGACTACGCCGTTTTGCGTTCTTGCTCTAAAGGTTTTGTAAGGAGTTCAATAGCCTTTTGAAGTTGAATATCTTTATCTTCCCTTGGTGGTTTTACTTCCTCTACACCAGGATCCCGTGGAAAACCCATGCGAACATCTAAGCCACCTGGAACCTCATAGTCTGGTATAATCCCTTTGTTTTGTATTACTTGACCTGACTGAGAATAGAACTTAGCTACCGAAAGAAGAACTGCTGATTGTCCATCTAAGGGTATAATCCTTTGAATTACTGCTTTACCAAAACTCCGGACCCCAACAATCTCACCTCGTTGGTTTTCCTTAATGGCCACAGAAACAATTTCAGCTGCGGAAGCACTACCATAATTCTGTAAAACAACAAGAGGAAGTTTTGAAATTACCTTATCTGGATCCGCTGTAAATTCTTTTTTTCCGGACTGCTGCCCTTCAGAATAAGCAATCACTCCATGATCTAAAAATAAATTAGCAACTTCAATGCCCTCATCAAATTCATTACCTCCGCAATTTCGAAGATCCAAGATTAGTCGATCAGCCCCTTGAGATATTACAGCTTTTAAGTTACTACGGAGTTCTTTACCCACACCTTTAACAAAACGAGACACTCTCAAATATCCAATCTGTTTTTTTATTAAGCGATTTCGTACTGGGGAAATTTTTATTTTTTCCCTAACCACTGATATTTCCAAAGGATCTGACCTGCCACGCCTAAGAATCTTCAGCTTAACTTCTGAGCCAATTTCCCCGGATAATAGGTATCCAGCCTGAACTAAACTAACGTCCTGAGTATTTACACCTTCAATAGCCTCAATTACATCACCTGATTGTACTCCAGCTCTTTCAGATGAACCTTCTTCAATGGGATGAATAACATAAATATAACCAAGCATCTTTTCCTTAGAAAGCTCTACGCCAATTTCTCCATCCCCACTTGTTCTACTTATTTGATAACGAGCATACTCTTCCGCTGTAAGATATGTGCAATAGGGATCTAAGGACTCTAATAAACCAAGTAAGGCACCATGCATTACTTTAGATAGATCAGGATTTTCTACATAACTTCCTTTAATCTTAGCAAGGACTTCATTAAAAATAGCTAATTGGGAGTAAGCACCCTCCTGACCCACTCCCCTTCCCAAAAGTCCACCAACTACGGTATAACAAACAAGTACTGCCGAAATTATAATCAGAGAAAACTTGTTTCTGTAACCCATATTACCTCCGTCTAGCCTAACCACTCCCTAAGTATACCGAAAAACTAAATTTTTAATCTAGCTTATAGCTATTGTAACCGATAAACTTCTTCTTGATTTTTCAGTCATTATCTCCTTCATCTTCCAGCCTAAGATTAATCACTCTTTTGGTTCACGTTAAACTTTTCCATATCCAGCTGCCCTGAAGGGGAAATAAGGGTAAGAGTCAAATAATGGATTGTTATAACATTATACTAACCAAGAAGTTGACTTTAATTTACCCATAAAAGTCGCTACAATTAAACTGTGCTTAAACTTAGGCTTTCCATTGTTGGTTATCTTAACTCTCTTCCTTTGTCATGGGGCTTTATTCATAATCAGTCTAAAGATATCTTTGATTACGATTTTTCTCCTCCGTCACTTTGTGCAGATCAAATAGCAGCTGGATCAGTTGACGTAGGCCTTATTCCGGCTATAGAGTACCAACGAATAACTAATTTAAAAATTGTCCCCAACCTTTCGGTTGCATCAAAACGAAAAGTGAGTAGTGTTTTACTTGTAAGTAGAGTACCTATCCAAAAAGTTAGAAGTATAGCGTTAGACAAATCTTCACGTACCTCAGTGGCTCTTCTTCAGGTACTACTGAAAATTCGTTTCAAGCTTAACCCTTTACTTACTAGTCATGAACCAGACTTGAGAAAAATGTTGTACCACAATGATGCGGCACTGCTAATCGGAGACTCAGCATTAACAGCTAATATCACAGGACTCTACCACTATGATCTATCAGAAGAATGGAGAAACGAGACTGGAAAACCCTTTGTTTTTGCCTTCTGGGCAGTTAGAACTGAAAGTAGATTAACAAATTCTACTCAGTTTCTCGAATCCTACCATTATGGAATTTCTCACTTAAAAGATATTGTTGAGCAACAATCTCAAAAATTGGTACTACCTCAAAAGCAAATTTCCAATTATCTAGAACACTGTATTGATTATTCCTTAGATAAAGAAAACCTTGAGGGATTATTACTCTTTTATGAACTCGCTAATCAGCTTGGAATAACAAAAGGAAAAAGAGAGCTTAATTTTATTTAAATAAAAACTCTCTGGAAACCATTTCAACCTGAATAGCCGACTTACAGGAAAAGACTTTCAGATAAGTTATATTAGCGTCCAAAAAGCTTTCTAGAAAAATTGGTCTATTCCAAAGGAAGTTCATAAAATTTTTGAAGATAATAGATAGATATTGGAGTTACTATTTTTGAATTGGAAAATTCATAGCCAAATTTGCCAAACGGTCAGCCTCTTTATTTCGACTTCTGGGAACATGTTCCATTGAGAAATCTTTAAGTTCTCCAATAAGACTTTTTGCTTTTTTAAATAATCCACTGAGAATTGGACTTTTGACTCGGTAAATACCATTGATTTGGCGAACCATCAACTCAGAATCAGAAAAAATTCTAACCCTTTTAAAATTATTAGTACTGGCGTAATCTAAAGCAGCGATCAGTCCTGAGTATTCTGCAAAATTATTAGTTTGGATTCCCAGATTTTTAAATAAACTTTCTAATTCATTCCCATTTTCATCTAAAATGTAGACACCATAACCCGCCGGACCTGGATTTCCTCTAGAACCCCCATCTACATAAGCAACAAGCATGTTCAAATTTCTATTTTCTCCTCAATCAAGAACTAACCTCGTAGGGTCCGTCCGGTTGCCAGTAAAGAATGCGGTTACAACTTTCACAAGTTAGGATTTCTTTATTACCCATAACCCTACTTAGAATGCTAGGCCGAATACGTACATGACAACCCTGACAGCTTTCAGTAGCGCGAGCCAAGGCAATTCCTTTTCGAACATCAGAAATAGACCGATAGATCCTATAGACCTCTGGGGTAATCAACTTAATTAGTGTGTTACGTTCTTTTTTACTTTGTTCTAATTTAACCTCCATTTCATTAGCAGCCTTCTGAGCAATTTTCTTCTCCTCATTAACCTGAGACACCTCCTGCCGATACTTCTCTTCAAGCTCAACATAGTTAACTTTCAATCTATCTTCTTTTTCCATATCCATCAAAATGTCGTCCTCAACTGTACGAATTTTCTCATTTTGAAAATCGATTTCTTGGAGTAGGGCTTTATATTGTTCATTAGTTTTAACATCAGAAAGCTGCACTGTATACTTAGATTTTTTTTCTTCTATAACTTTTATTTTATTCTCTGATTGGCGACGATTAAATTCAATTTCCTTTATACTTTCTTTACCTTGTTTAAGTAGATCTGAAGTTTTCTCTAACTTTTTCTCCATTAGTTTTAATCTCTGAGGTAATTGCTTCAGTCCTTCACTGAGTCCGTTAATCTGGATTTCAATTTTCTGAAGTTGAATAAGTTTTTCTAGATTTGGATGCATGCCCAATTACTTTGAGGGTATTAATGGTGGGCCCAGTAGGACTCGAACCTACGACCTTCCGGTTATGAGCCGGTGGCTCTAACCAACTGAGCTATGGGCCCAGAACCAAACTACTACATGACAAGATAGAATCAATTAAAATGGTAATTTAGTTCAAATCACTATCAGGGTTATCCATAAAAGGTCTCAATTTCCGGCTACGTGAAGGATGCCTAAGTTTTCGTAAGGCCTTGGCTTCTATCTGACGAATTCGTTCTCTAGTCACAGCAAAATTCTGGCCTACTTCCTCTAAAGTATGATCACTACCGTTATCTAATCCAAATCTCATTTTAATTACTCTTTCCTCCCTGGGAGTGAGTGTCTTTAAAACATTATCTGTCATTTCCTTCAGGTTAATGTTGATCACTGCTTCTGAGGGAGAAACTACTTGACGATCCTCAATAAAGTCTCCTAAATGAGAGTCTTCTTCCTCGCCAATTGGAGTTTCAAGGGAAATTGGTTCTTGAGAGATTTTTAAGACTTTCCTAACTTTTTGAACCGGTATTTCCATACGAATAGCGATTTCATCAGAAGTTGGTTCCCGTCCAAGTTCCTGTACTAAGCTCCTTGAGGTACGGATTAATTTATTAATTGTTTCAATCATATGCACTGGAATCCGAATGGTTCGTGCCTGATCAGCAATAGCCCGAGTAATAGCTTGGCGAATCCACCAAGTTGCATATGTAGAAAACTTGTATCCTCTGCGATATTCAAACTTCTCAACCGCTTTCATCAAACCAATATTACCCTCCTGAATCAAATCTAAAAACTGGAGACCTCTGTTAGTATATTTCTTGGCTATTGAGACAAC
>CAYWYX010000022.1:13888-15019 GCA_964462735.1 uncultured Acidobacteriota bacterium
CTTCTTAGTTGATCGATGAGTCGTAATTGTTCAATAGGACTCAAAAATAAGGCCCTGACAGCTTTGGATATAATAATTCTCTGGCGCTTAAGTTTGGAGAGTAACTTACGATTAATTTTTGGCTTTCTAGATCTTGGAGTCTTTAAAAAGGATTGTAACGATCTATTGTACTTTTTATAAAGCTTGTTTACCCGGGTAATACCTTCTACCATGATAATAAGTCTTTCCTCTATAGCTTTTTCACTAACCACTTCTTCTTGAAATATTACAATTTCGCTTATCGATCGTTCTCCACGGGATAATTGCTTACCAATATCGATGATTTCCTTTATAACGATAGGTGACCGGGAAACTACCTTTATAACATTCATTTGACCACGTTCAATTCTCTTGGCTATTGTAACTTCACCTTCTCGAGTAAGGAGAGGGACCGTTCCCATTTCTCTCAAGTAGAGACGAACTGGATCATTGGTCTTGTCTAAAGTCCCTGGTGTAAGATCTAAACGCTTAGTTTCATTGTTATTTTCATTGGAATAACCTAGTTTTTCAGTACCGACTGTCTTTGGATCACTATCAATAACTTCAATCCCTTGTGTCCTAAACATCGTAAACATTTCGTCGAGCTCATCAGAGGATGTAACATCGGTTGGGAGAAGATCGTTAACTTCATCGTACAGCAGGTAACCCTTTTCCTTTCCAAGAGCTATCAAACGCTTTATTTCTTCATACTTGTCCTCAAGGTTAACACCTAGATTTTGTTCTAAGTGTTCCAATGGGTCATTATCTTCTATATTAGGCATATTGATCCTTTTCCTTATTCTTTCCTTAATTCTTCTTGATATAAACTAGCAAAACAAAAGGTGAAAAAAGTCAAAGATCTTAATCCAAGCTTCGCTTTTCTATTTCCTTTTTGGAATAAAGATTAGAGAGTAGTTTATAATCCTGGGACCGCGACGCTTCCTCAATTTCCTTTTGTAATCTTGCAATCTCCTTAGTACTCTTTTGACGTTTTAGCCATTCTATACAACTATCAATCTGAGGTTCCACCCCTTCAGAAAAAACTACTCCATTAATTACATCTCGTTCCATCTCTGTAGGTAATAGTTCTTGTAAGCGCTCAAGATCAACCTT
>CAYWYX010000022.1:15119-26984 GCA_964462735.1 uncultured Acidobacteriota bacterium
CTCATCAATTCCAAAAACTTCAACCACACGACGAGTATTTTCTTCTCTTTCAATACGATTAGATATTCTTGATAAATAGGGTAACAACTTGTCAATTGCAGCTACTTTTTCCTCAACTGTAGAAAGAGAAGTTCCGCTTCTTGCCTGAAGGAGCAGATGTTCAAAATAACTAGGTGCTTTTTGCAACAATTTTCGATACTCAGTAATTCCCCGGGCTTTGATATAAGCATCTGGGTCAAGTTGATCGGGAAGTGAAAGAACATTAATTTTAAATCCATTTTCCAATAGAATATTGATTGATCGTAAAGCAGCATTTTTACCAGCTTGATCAGGATCAAAATTTACAATTACTTTTTTTGTAAAACGCCCCAAAAGCTTAGCCTGATGGTCCGTTAAGCTAGTTCCACAGGATGCAACTACATTATTGATGCCTACTTGATGCAAAGCAATACAATCTAAGTAGCCTTCCACCAAAATAGCTAGGTCTTGCTTCCTAATCTCTGCTCGAGCATGACTTAAAGCAAATAGAGTTTTACTCTTACTATAAATAGGTGTTTCAGGGGAATTCAAGTACTTAGGATATCCATCTCCTAAAGCTCTACCTCCAAAACCAATGATTTTCCCAGACTCATTACTTATAGGAAAGATAATTCTTTTCCGAAATCGATCATAGCTTTGACCCATTTTCTCACTATTTTGAATTAATCCACTAAGTTTGAGATGCTTAAGTGAAAAGTCTCCCTTTAACTTTTGTAAAAGGCCCTTAGCTCCTCCTGGGGCATAACCAAGGTCAAATTTCTTGATACTGTCCTGACTAACCAATCGACTATTCAAATACTGCTGAGCCAAGCGTCCTTCACGACTTTTAAATAGTTCTTCTTGGAAATATTGTGCAGCTTTCGAGTGAATAGCTAAAAGAATTTCGCGTTCTTGAACTTTAGGATTATTTGAGCTATTTTGTTTCTCTACTGGGATTCCATATTTTTCTGCCAGCCATCGTAAGGCATCGGGAAAGGTCAGTCCCTCCATCAATTCTACAAACTTCAGTACGTCCCCCTTTGCATGACAACCAAAACAGTAAAAAAATTGCCGTGATGAGTGAACGTGAAAAGAAGGGGTCTTTTCAGAGTGAAACGGACAAAGACCGAGAAAATTTGCTCCAGATTTTCGAAGTTGCACATAAGCCTGAATGATATCGACAATATCAGCCACACCCTTCACACGATCAACTAAATCGTGAGCTAAGTTCATCCAAACCCCACTAGAGACCAATAGGTCAAATGGTACTAGTACACTTTGAAGAGAAATTATCTTTTAACTTTTATAATTCAAGTATAAATTAAATTCTCCACTAAACTAAATTAAAAAACTTCCTATTTTCCTCTTCCTAGTGGTTATATGTCAATAGATATAAGTTGAATGCTTATTATGATCTATGCACAGACAAAAAAGAAACAGGACCATCAAAAAATAACATACTATGAATTCTTTTTTTTGTTATAGCAGTGTATAACCATCCTCGTAATCTCTCAAACTTTTCTATTCTATAAACATACTTCAGTTAATTAAAAATTCCCTAAAATTGACTGGTTGAATGACAAAAGTGATCTTCTTGATCTTCCAGACTCTTTTCCTCAAGCTGGATGGTAGAATGCTTTACTTCAAACTTGTCGTTTAATACAGATCTAAGTTCTTTTAAGATCTGGTGTTGTTCCCCTTCACCAGTCAAAACAGCATGGCAGGACATTGCATAAAATCCTGAGGTTAGAGTCCATACGTGGAGATCATGGATGGACCTAACACCCTCAACGTTACAAAGTTCCTGATGAATAGTCTCTAAATTAATGTGGCCAGGCGTGCCTTCCAAAAGAATATTAATAGAGTCACGTACCAATTTCCCAGCGTTATAGATAATTAATACTCCAACGGCCATACTAACTATGGGATCTGCTATATACCAGCCTTTAAATTTCATAAGAATACCAGCAAAAATAGCCCCTATAGAACCAATAGCATCACCAGTTACATGAAGAAAAGCAGCCCTGACATTGAGACTAATTGACTGAGATCCGTATAAGAAATAAGCATTTATCAAATTAACAAATAATCCTACTACTGCAGTAGCAATCATCCACTCAGTCTTTATTTCCGGAGGCTCATAAAATCGATGAAAAGATTCATAAAAAATGCCAAGTGCGATCATAATTAGAATAAGGCCGTTTAAAAGTGCGGCGAGAATTTCAATCCTATAAAAACCAAATGTTTTGTCGGCAGTTGCAGGTCTTGATGAAAGCCAAACAGCTAAGAGGGCCACTCCCAAAGCCAGTGCATCCACAAGCATATGACTAGCATCAGCAATTAGTGCAAGACTTTGGGTATAAAGTCCGACCATAAACTCAATTAACATAAAGGTTGCTGTAAGAAAAAATGCGATCGACAGGATTGAAACTGGATTTCTTTCCTCGTGGATTCTTGATTTACTGGAAGGAACAGTAGTGTGCATAATAAAATGTTTTAAAAGAACTTTATTTGTTCTGAGTATTTTCAGGCAACCCCAACATTATTTCTAGTTCGTTGCTTGATTTGATAAATTACTTGGTCGGCTAAAAAAACTAATTCATTCCTATCATTCCCATCCTCAGGGAAAGAGGTCACACCAAAACTAGCCGTTATCTTTACGTGAACATTCTCTTTTAATTTGATGGAGGTTAGGGAAAAAAGATTACAAAACCTTTCAGCGACGGTGAAAGCATCTTTCTTAGAGGTTTGCGGGAGTAGCAATAAAAATTCATCTCCACCGTAACGATAAGCAGAATCAACGTCCCGTAGATTCTGTTTTATTAAGCGTCCTATTTCTTTTAACAAAAAACTACCACAGATATGACCATATTCATCATTCACTTTCTTAAAATGATCCAAATCAAATAGGACAAGAGATAAACTATGGTTATATCGTCTTGATCGAGCTAATTCTTTTTCAATCATGTTATTAAAGTGTCGGATATTGTACAATCTAGTACAATCATCGGTTATGATTAAATCTTGAATTTGTTCAACATACATTGCATTTTCGATAGCTATAGCCGAGTACTCTGCAATAGTAGACAATAAAAAAATATCTTCAGGATGAAGTGTTTCTTCGAAACAATCGACTAGAGCAATGATGCCCAAAATATGATCTTTAGTCTTTAAGGGAACACAAACTATTGAATGAATGTTATTAGGGAAAAAGTTGTATATATCAGTTACGCTATTTGTATTTCTAGTAATGTTATTTACAATAGAAATTTCCCCGGTTCTAGCAACCTTACCCAAAATCCCCTCACCAACCTTAAAACGCACGTTCTTAATTTCTTTGGAGTGCTTTCCAATCGCAATCTTACAATAAAGGTCTTGTTGAGTCCTATCAACCAGAAAAAGTGTACTGCTAGTAGCTCGAAATAAAGCATTAATTTTCTTTATAACGAGTTTTAAAACCGTTGCAAAATCTAAAGTTGAGGTAAAACTCTTACCAACCTCATTCAGAGTGGATAAGACTGCAACTTTCTTTTCTAATACTGGTATTTGTTCTAAATTAGACATAATTAAAAATCATAGATCAGACAACACAGTAAAGATAGAGATTTCCTTCTCCTCAAGAAGTCTTTATGATAAAAGTTAACTAAATTTGTTGGTGGAGTTATAAAGACAACATGATCTGGAATATTTCCCAACCTGATCCAACAAAAATCCGTAATTTAGCTCGAAAGTTGAACATTCCTGGAATCCTGGCTAGCCTGCTGTTAAATAGAGGTATTGATTCCGAAGAACCAGCTAAGAAATTTTTAGATCCTCAACTAAGGGATCTCCATGATCCCTTTCTAATGTGTGACCTCGACAAAGCTGTTAAAAGAATCCAACAGGCGATTAAACAGAATCAGAAAATTCTCATTTATGGGGACTATGATGTCGATGGTAATACGGCTGTAGTTGTTTTGAGAAAAGCTCTAGAAATGTTAGGTGCTGACTGTACATACTATATTCCAAGAAGATTTATCGACGGATATGGAGTGCAAACCTCTTTGTTGGAACAGGCTGTTAATCAAGGCGTTCAGTTAGTCATTACTGTTGATACTGGAATAAAAGCATATGAGAGTATTCAAAGAGCTCGACAGCTTGATTTAGACTGCATCATTACTGATCATCATCTACCAGAAAATAGTCTTCCAAACGCTCTTGCTGTAGTGAATCCAAAGAGAAGTGATTGTCTCTATCCAGATAAAAATCTCTGTGGGGTTGGAGTTGCATTTAAATTAATTCAAGCCCTCTTCATTCAAGAAAAGAAGGAGAAATATTTACCCTCTTTCCTCAAGGTGGTAGCTATTGGCACGATCGCTGATTTAGTCCCTCTAATAGGAGAGAACCGTATTTTTGCTAAACTTGGTTTAGAAGGTTTAATGAGTCCATCTAATCCAGGCCTTAAATCACTTATTATAGCTGCAGGTTTAGAGGGAAAAGTTATCACTAGTAGCGACATTAGTTTTAGAATAGCACCCAGAATCAATGCTGTAGGACGTATGGGTGGAAGTTGTGAAGCTGTAGAGTTATTTACCACCAAAAATCAAGAAAAAGCCAAGCGTTTAGCTATCAAGATGGGTGAATTTAATCAAGAAAGACAATTCATCGAAAATCAAACTTTCAACAAGATTTTGCAGCAAATTGATTCTGATTCAGAACTAGCAGAGGCTCCAATCAAAGTGATTGATGGCGAAGATTGGCATCTTGGTGTATTAGGTATTGTTGCAAGTAAAATTACTGATCGTTTTAACTGTCCAACTTTAATCATCTCAAAGATCAACGGAATTGGTTCAGGTTCTGGCAGATCTCCAAAGGAATTTCACTTGTTAAAAGCCTTAGCCAGCTGTAATGACTTATTTGAAAGATTTGGCGGACATACTCAAGCAGCTGGCTTCCAATTACCCGCAAAAAATATTGGAGAATTAAGGAAAAGGCTTACTCAATATGCTAAATTAGCTCTTGATTCTAAACCTAGTGAACCTAGCCTTAATGTTGATGGAGAACTCCGTTTTTCTGATATCGACACAGAAATCTATCGAAATATTCAACGATTGTCTCCATTTGGAAATGAGAATCCTAGCCCCTTGTTCGTAGCTCGAAATGTAACTTTACTTGCTGAACCCAGAATTCTAAAACAGAAACATCTCAAATTTAGAGTGGAACAGGATGGAAAAGCTATTGATGCTTTAGCTTGGAATTTTGCAAGCTACCTGCCTAGCATCCAAAGATCTAGTGGTGTGCTCTCTCTTGCTTTTGAGTTATCTGAAAATCTCCAACCAGGTTGCAAGGTATTTCATTTTAAAGATCTTCAGCTAGTAGTCCGCGATATCCATGTTCATTAATTTTCTAACTTCTCCATGAGTAAAAACCTTCTAAAACTAGGACGAATTATTCCAATAATCGTTGTTACAATAGTCATTGGCGCAGTGTTTTTTAGCTACTTTCAGAGTAACCAACCTGTTGAAAGTCCACAAAGTCAAGAGGTACAAATACTTCCGAAAGAAGTTACTGATTTAACCGAAGGATTTACAGTTTTTCAATCTGAGCAAGGACAAACAACTCTTGAAGTAAAAGCCAAGCTTAGACTTGGTTTCAAGGGAGGAAAAAGTTTATTGGAAGGAGTCAGTGCTACCATATTTCGCAAGAATGATAATTATTACGACACTATTAGCAGTAAGCAGTGCGAGGTAGATCATGCGAACGGAGACATCGTTTTTATAGACGATGTCGTCATCACGTTAGCCAATGTTAAAAGTGAAAATTCCTCTAATTCATTTCAAACAATCCCCACAAAAATCGGGATTATTAAATCCAAAAAATTGAGATTTTCAAGATCATCTGGGCAAGTTTTCACTAAAGAATTAGTCAGTTTAGAGAAAGGACTAATCCGGGCAAGTGGACTTGGCCTAATTTATGATTCTGGAAGGGACCTAATTAAACTTAATTCTCGAGTTAAAGTGACTCTGCTTCCTAAGATCAAAGGGAATAATTTAGTACAACTCAAAGCAGATAACTTGGAATACCTCAGACAAAACCAAATGATAACATTATACTCTAATGTATGGGTTAAGGATGGTAAAACAGAATTGACAGCCCTACAACTCAGGGTTTTATTTACTCCTTCTGGCTCACAATTAAGCAGAATGGAGGCAAGAGGCAATGTCAAAACTAAATCGCTTGAACCTGGCACAATGCTCCAGGTTCAAGCTGAAAGAGTTGACTATAACTTTGCAGAGGATACCGAACTATTTGACAATATATTCGCCCAAGGCAACGTAATAACACGACCCTTAAAAACCCATTCACTTAAAGAAATTTCTGCTCAACAAATGACACTTGATTTTCCTCCCAACTCTCAAACAATTAACTCGCTAACTGCAAAAGGACAGGTACGAATTTTATTCTCAAACCAAGTTACATCTAAAAAACATAAAAGCTCTAAAAATGATAAACCCCTACCCAAGGATCAGAAACTCTCTGCCCAGCGCATTCTTACTTCACCCTATGTACAAGCGTACTTTACACCAGGAACTAGCAGGGTAATTCGAATCGAGGCAGTTGGACCTAGTACCTTTAAAGAAATCCCTAATCATCCTAGCCTAGAACAGAAAATATTATCAGCCCAAGCCTTCAGACTATTTTACAAAGAACCTTTAGGAAATTTAGAACGATTTATTGCTGAAGGAGCAGTTCATTTTAAAATGGTTCCGCCTTCAGGACCTACACGGATAACTACCAGTCATCAATTAATTGCATTGTTCAACCCTCAAAATCACAAGATGTCTCAACTTCAACAGACAGGCAATTTTACTTACCAAGAACTTAGTCAAAGAGCTAAAGCAAAAACAGCCTTTCATTATATTGATCAGTCACTAATGCAACTAAAAGGTGAAGCTGAAATTGAAAACGATACCAGCAAAACACAAGCTGAGGTAATTGAGCTTCATCAAGTCCAAAAGCTTGTAAAAGCAAAAGGTAATGTAAGATCAACCTACTATCAAAGTGGCATATATAATGGCCAGATTGTTTCTCCTATTCATGCCTCTGCTGATTTGATGGAATTTCATACTGAAAAAAGAATTGGTCATTACTCGAATAACGCTAAGTTTTGGGGAAAGGACAGGGTTGTTTATGCTGAAAAAATTTTATTTGATAGTCCTACTAAAAAACTAACAGCTTCGGGAAAGGTAACCAGCATCTTTTCTTTGCCAAATGAAGAGGGTAAATCCAAACATACTACAATCAAAGCTAATCGAATGATTTATAACCATGCTGATAAAAACATTTTTTATCAAGGCCAAGTAGAAACCATATCTGGTCAAGACTCTCTACAATCAGAACAACTGAATATCTTTCTTAATCAAGAAAATAATAACACTTCAATAAAGCAAATTATTGCTAAAGGTAATGTAAGAATAACCCAACAAAACCGTACCTCATCATCTCAAGTAGCTGAATATTTTAGCCAAAAAAAAGAAGTGGTCTTATGGGGTGGATCTCCTAAGATAATAGATCGTGAACAGGGTTCGACTACAGGGGCTAAACTGACTATTGATTTAAATAATGGCACCTTTACTATTCAAGGCAATCCTGATAATAGAACAGTGACTAGACGACGCCTATCTCAATAAATTAATATGCAAACCTTAAAAGCAATCAACTTAGTTAAATCCTATAAGGGGCGCAGAGTTGTTGATGATGTAACCCTTAACATTCAACAAGGAGAAGTGGTCGGACTGCTTGGGCCAAATGGTGCTGGAAAAACTACCACCTTCTACATCTTAGTTGGTCTAACTTCACCTGACAAAGGACGGGTCTTTCTTGATGGAAGAGAGATTACCGATTTACCTATGTATCTTAGAGCCCGAGGTGGAATAAGCTATTTACCTCAAGAACCTTCAATCTTTCGAAAGTTGTCTGTAGAGCAAAATATTTTAGCTATTCTTGAAACATTACCGCACAAACATCAACAACGACATGAACGTCTTGATGAATTAATCAAAGATTTAGGACTAACCCACGTCCGTAAGAATTCTGGAAATACTTTGTCTGGAGGAGAAAGACGGAGAGTAGAAATTGCCCGCTCGCTTGTTATATCTCCATCCTTTATATTACTGGATGAACCTTTTTCAGGCATTGATCCAATTGCAGTGCTAGATATCCAAGGAATCATTAATCGACTCCGTAGTAAAAAAATTGGTATCTTAATTACTGATCATAATGTACGAGAAACTCTCAAAGTAACTGACCGTGCATATATAATTAATGAAGGGAAAATTTTTCAGACAGGTACTCCAAATGAGTTAGCCTTGAATGAAGAAGTAAAAAAATTGTACTTAGGAGAGCATTTTCGCTTGGAATAAACACTTATGGCTTTTTTAGAACAACGACTAAATGTAAAACTCAACCAAAAACAGATACTTACCCCAAGCTTGGTTCAAATGGTAAGTGTCCTCACTCTTAATAAACAGGAAATTTTGGAATTGATTTCCCAAGAATTAATGCAAAATCCTGTACTTGAGGAACTGACTGAAGAAACTAACGACACAATTGAAGAGATTAATTCAAAAGAGGATCGCATTACTGATCCATCCGATAAAGAAATCATAGATGCTACTTCCCTTCATAACGATGAACTTTCAGATCCCTTTGAACAGATTGACTATGGAAATTTTTTTGACGAATATTTGGACCCTGGCTATAGAACCCAGTCATCTAGTGAATTAACTGAAAACCAATCTTTTGAAAACTTCCTGACAAAACCAGTTAACCTCTATGACCATTTGCAGTGGCAACTCAATCTTTCTGTTCTTCCAACACGAATTGTGCGCACAGCAGCATCAGTCATTGGCAACCTAAACGAGGATGGTTATCTAACTTCTGATCTTGAAGAAATTTCTGCATCTGGGAAACATACCGTTCAAGAAGTTCTAGAAGGACTCAAAATCGTCCAGTCTTTTGATCCATCAGGAGTTGGAGCTAGAAATTTAAAAGAGTGCCTCCTGATTCAATTGGAACACCTACAGGGTAACCAATCTACAGCAAAAGAAATTGTTGAAAAGCATCTAAAACAGCTGCAAAAAAGTCAATATCCAGAAATTAGCCGTTCGCTGCGGAAACCACTTAAATTAATTTTAGCAGATGTCAGTATTATTAAGGGACTAGATCCCCGACCAGGTCAGCGTTATAACAAGCAAATAACTCGAGTTGTTGAACCAGATGTTTTCATCGTCAAGGCAGAAAATGGTTACTCTGTAATTTTAAATGAAGATGATATACCCCAACTCAGACTCAGCAGAACTTACCGTAAAATGATTAAACAGGAAGATTCATCCAGAGAAGTAAAAAACTATATCAAAGATCGTTACTCCTCAGCCATGCAGTTTATAAAAAATATTGAACAGCGTAAGAAAACAATTATTCAAGTTTGTGAGTTAATAGTACAGAGACAAATAGCTTTTCTAGATTATGGACTAGACCATCTAAGGCCTATGATGATCAAGGAACTCGCTGATGAAATAGGCGTCCACCCATCTACAGTTAGCCGTGCAGTTGCTAACAAGTATTGTCATACACCCCAAGGTGTATATGAACTCCGTTATTTTTTTTCAGAAGCTGTTCGAGGTCCAGCTGGCAATCTAATTCCACTGATTGTAGGCAAACGAAAAGTTAAAGAACTAATTGACCATGAAGACCCCACCAAACCTTTAACAGATGAACGGCTTACTAATATCCTCAACAAAAAAGGTATCATGGTAACTCGACGTTCTGTTGCTAAATATCGCGAAGATCTCAAAATTCCTAGTATTCATCAAAGACGGATTAAAAATGATCATTCACCAGTTCCAAAACTAGTTCAGTCAACAAATAAATCAATTATCTAGAACATTGTTCTTAAACATTTAAACTGTAAACATTTAGAAATGATTCAGAAGGGACTAGATATTTACCCCGTTATTTAATTCTTACTGACAACTTTGGTTACAAGATCAAGCACAATCCCTAGTGAGTAAAACTTGAAATTAGTTTTTGTACTGGCTATATCGATTTCAAATGCTTAATTTATCTTTTGGAACGAAAAGTTATAGTAAACAAATATAAAGCCATACCTTAAAAAATGGTTAAACCCTAATGGGAAGTGTAAATAATCCATTTGTGATCATTACAGGTCTTAGTGGTTCTGGAAAAGGAACCGTACTAAAAGTGTTTGAAGACATGGGATATTTTTGTGTGGACAACCTACCTTTGGAACTAGTTCCAAAGTTTGCTGAACTCTGTGAAAGAGCACGAGCACAAATTAAGCAGGCCGCTATTGTTATTGATATCCGAGAGGGTTCTGAACTAACCAAATTCCCTAAACTCTACCAAACTTTAAAAACCCGCACCCTTACTGTCACCCTAATTTATCTCCAAGCCACAAAAGACTCTCTTATTAGACGTTATAGTGAAACACGGCGGCCTCACCCACTTAAACTCAACCAGTCTATTGCTGAGGCACTGAAAGAAGAACAGCATCGTTTGGCTCCAATTAAAGAATTGGCAGATCAAATAATTGATACTACAAAATTTAATGTACATGAATTAAAACGTCATGTAATTGATAAGTTTCAGACTAAAAAATCTCCGGCACTACTCATCTCATTAGTTAGTTTTGGATTTAAACATGGCATTCCAACTGAATCAGATTTGGTTTTTGATGCCCGTTTTCTCCCTAACCCTAACTACGTAAGCAATCTTAAACACAGAAATGGTAATGATCCAGAAGTCGTTACTTATATTGAGTCCTTCAAACAAACACTAGATTTCCTTGGTTACTTAGAAAACTTTCTTTTATTTCTTATTCCAAAATATATCACCGAAGGACGCAGCTATCTTACCATTGCAATTGGCTGTACAGGGGGGCAACACCGATCAGTAATGTTGATTAATCGCATTAACCATTTACTAACTTCTCATGACTTCAATACTAAAATGACACATCGCGACTTAAATCTCCATTGATCTAGAAAATTTGACTGATGCATAATAGGAAAGTAACCCGTATCAAAAATCACAAAAAAGGGAAGGATTTGTATATTTTACAGAATCTTGGTCAGAAGAGCTGGTCAAAACACTTGCAATCGACCCTTGTCCTCAATTTGTTCTAAATCCTATTAAACAGCACCTAATTCTTTGAGGTAAGATAATACTTTTGGACTAGTCCAATCAATTTCGCCCAAAATTTTACGAACAACTATTCCTTCTTTGTTTAAGATATAAGTTTCGGGGACTTTATGGGTACCATAAAGTTTTGCAACTTTTCCTTCAAAATCTGAATAAATATTTAAATCAAGATTACTTAATTTAATAAAGGTATCAACAGGATCCCATGAGTCATCGACACTGATTGCGATAATGGAAAATTTCTCTTGATCTAACGTTTTCTGCAGACTATCCATAGAAGGCATCTCCTCTATACAAGGAGGGCACCAAGTAGCCCAAAAATTTACTAATACGACCTTACCGCGAAAATCATTCAGACTGTGTAACTGACCACTTCTATCCTTTACAGAAAATTGAGGGGCTAAGCGACCCTCTACAGCAGGGCCTGAAACATCTTCACTCTCAGAATTTTCTGGGACTGAACAGGCTATCGTGACAATCCAGAGCGCTACTGATGCTACTCTAAGAAAACTTAAACTAGATTGGCTATTGATCCAATTAAAGTAAAATATCGATTTAATTCTCTTGCCCAAGTTATTTAACCCTCACCAATTTATACGTTACTTAATAGATGTCCAAGCTTATCCTTTTTTGTTTTGAGATAGT
>CAYWYX010000022.1:27084-29735 GCA_964462735.1 uncultured Acidobacteriota bacterium
AAACCAATTCCACGCCCTTCCTCTGGGTGGTATATAATGGCACCTCTACCTTCTTTTCGAATTGCCTTCATAGCAACTTTTAATTGGTCCCCACAATCACACCGTGTTGACGCAAATACATCACCTGTAAGGCATTGAGAATGAATACGGACTAGTGGAGCAATTGCACCTGAAAGATTTCCCTTAACAAGCACCACATAAGAACTCTTGACTTTACCCATTTTTACTTCATACCCAACGATGTTAAATTTACCAAACCGAGTAGGCAGTGCTGAACTAGTTATTTTCCTAACACCCATTACATTGTCACGTAAGTTAGTTTTCAGGATCTCTAAATTAAAACTCTCTAATTCTTAACTAGGAAAAGTGTGATGCTAACTAATACATTCCTGACTGTCAAATCACAGATCTACTGGAGAACAATAACCCAAGTCTGAAAAAAGAACTATTACTGGTTTATTTGTGATTCCCAAAATCTTACTTGTCTAGATCAAAACTATTATCTATTTGAGACCAAAAATGAGAAAGGTCTTTTACGTAGGACTTAGAAACCAATTCTATTGGTGATGAGTCATACCAATCCCTTGGGAATAAATCCATATAGGCTTCATATCCAAAGCGTCGGCCTATTAGCACAATTACACCATTATCACTTTCCGAACGAATGACTCGGCCTGCTGATTGTATGACTCTGTTCATACCAGGGAATAAGCAAGCATATTCAAAACCTTTACCAAATTGTTCTTGGAAGTAGAGTCGAGTTAGATCCGTTTCGTAATTCATCTTGGGAAGTCCTGGACCAACAATGATTACTCCCAACGCTAGTTTTCCGATATAATCTACTCCCTCGGCAAATACACCACCCTGTACCCCCAACAATAAATGGGATTGTTCTCTTTTTGCAAGACTGTCTAGAAAAGCGTTTCGGGAATGATCTCCCATGGTCCTTTTTTGAACAAGTAACCGGTATCCAACCGGATTTAAGTACTTAACTACTATATCTAGAAATTCAAAGCTAGGAAAAAACACCAAGTAATTTCCTGAATGAATTGCTACAATTTCTTCAATAATTTGAGCAATCCTAGGTGCAGAAGAACTCCTATGTCGGTAAAGTGTTGAAACCTCATTAATAACTGTTACTTTTCGATTTTCTGAAGGAAATGGTGATGCTAAAGACAGCAGTTTACTATCGGTATCAAACCCTAATACATCTCGATAGAACTCAAGTGGCGACAGTGTAGCTGACATTGAAATTACTGAGTGAAACTGTTTGTGACGCTTTGCCAATTGAGGTGCTGGATTTAAGCAGAGAATTCGGAGTTGATCAGAAGTATCGTTTCTATCTAATACGTAAACAAATTCTTCCCCTTTTAGCTGCAAAACAGTACAAAATTCATCTACACTTCGAGCTAATTCAACAAAGTCATCTTCATCAGTCCACACACTAACATTTTTTTTATCTATAAGATACCTACGCAGTAGTGACTCAAAGTCATTCTGGAGGTTTTCAAAAAATTCCTTATCTAAAGAAACACAAAATTGGTTATTTTCAGAGTTTTCTGGATTATTTAAACGCAGTTCTAAAATGAAACTTTCTAACTCTGTTAGACAGTCTGTCAAGTCTCCCTCAAAAGAAGGTTCCCCATAGTCCATTAACGTATCATGACCATTTTCTTGGTTGTCATTGGAATTGAACATGATTTGTGGAGATTGAATTTTATTTTTAAGAGTCTGGATCTTTTTCAGGTCTAATCTAGGAGAATAATAATCTCTAGCCCTTGAGTAAAGATTATGTGCTTCATCAATAATGACAATTGGAGAACTACCTTTTCTGGTAATTTTTCGATTGGAAAAAATATTGGGATCGTAAAGATAGTTATAGTCACATACAACCAGGTCAACTTCCGACAAAAAATCCAGAGAAAGTTCAAAGGGACAAATTTCATTTTTAACAGCAGTTTGAAAAACTAAATCGGGCGTAAGCAAGGAGAAACTCGCCAAACTATTACGGACATTGGAACTTTCAAGTTTTCCATAGAAATCGCGTGCGTAATCACATCGTGACTCATGACAACAAACTACATCATTGGCACAACTCTTCTCTTTCGATCTCAGGATTAGCGCAGAAAAAGAACGTCCCCAATCTACTTCTTTCTTTGATGACCTTTCCCACAATCTTAGAGTGTCAGCAACTATCCGTTGTTGAGTTGTTTTAGAAGTAAGAAAAAATATAGGTCTATTTTGTTTCTGGGAAATACTCAACGAAGCAAATAGGGCTGCTACTGTCTTTCCAATGCCTGTAGGAGCAGAAATTAATAGAGATTCTCCTAATTGTAACGCTGATTGAATAGATTCAATAAGCTGTCCCTGATATTTTCTCATTCTTGGAAAAGGGAACGTTAGTGATCGTACTTCATTTAATCTTTCATTTTTTCTTATAAGTTGTTCTCTGACTTTTTTGACAATCTTTATCAGCTGATCTTCAAGAAATTGTTCCATAGCTGGACTGTCTAACCCCACCTCAGTGAAAATTCTTTCAAAATTAGTGCAATTAATAATTACCAATTGCCCACATACATTTTTTGTTTTTTTGATTTTTGACCAAAAATAAAGATAAAGCTTTAATTGAAGAAGATACTTTGAATGAACTA
>CAYWYX010000022.1:29835-32072 GCA_964462735.1 uncultured Acidobacteriota bacterium
AAACAACCATAAAATGTCTTTACACATTAAGGATGCAATCAAAGGTAACACTAAACAATATCTGCAGAATTCTCTTAACAACTGAAAGGTGCCTTTACTATGGCTAGTCTAATTGCTGGGACAGGAAAATATCAGTATGAAGTAATCCATGACTGGGGTGAGGTGCCATCAGAAATTAAGTATGGAAATACTCATGGAGTAGTCACGGATTCTGAAGGCTATATTTATATATTCCATACCGTCCATGCTAGCAGCCCTAGTAAAGATGCAATGGTTATTTTCGACCCTCAAGGAAAATTTGTTCGATCATGGGGACAGGAATTTTCTGGTGGGGCTCATGGTTTACACATTAATCAGGAAGATAATCAAGAATTCCTCTATCTATGTGATATCAAAAGATCTTTAGTAGTAAAAACAACTCTCAGTGGAGAGGAGATTCTTAGCCTAGGCTACCCTGATGAATCACCCCATTATCATCTTGATAATAAAGGAAAACCAAGTACAAAGTATGTTCCTACTAATGTTGCTGTTGCACCTGGCGGAGATATTTATGTAGCTGACGGTTACGGTTCCAGCTTCATTAATCAATACAATGGTAAAGGTGAATTCATTCGGACTTTTGGGGGCCACGGTAGTCAATCCGGACAATTAGCATGCCCACACGGACTAATCATAGACAAACGAGGGGACCAGACAGTTTTAATGGTGGCAGATCGAGGTAACAATAGAATTCAAAATTTTACGTTGGAAGGAAAACATCTTAATTATGTAGAAGGAACTCATTTGCCGTGCCACTTTGATGAATACCAAGGCCTCATTGTCGCACCCGATTTAGGGGCAAGGGTTACATTGTTAGATCATAATAATCATGTAATTAACCACTTAGGAGAAGATCCTTCAGGAACTTGGCGTGAGCTCCGTCTGGAAAATCGAGAAAAGTTTCCTTTAGGAAAATTTGTATGTCCACATGGGGCATGTTTTGACCAAGAAGGAAATATCTTTGTTGTTGAATGGGTGGAGATTGGCAGGATAACGAAATTAAAAAAGTTGTCTTAAATTGTAAACAATCGGAAAAATTAATTTTTCTAAAAGTCATTCAATCTAAAAACTAGATTATATAAAAAGAAAGTAGATATTTCTTTTTATACGATATTTTTCAGAACACTTTTCTCCACTGCTCGAAATTTTTAATATGGATGAAGCTAGGCTTAATTCCTCCCTGATTGATCGTATTGTTGATCTGTTACAAATAGATCAAAGTTATCTCTTTATTACTGGTGCAGGTATTTCAGCTGATTCAGGTCTTCCAACTTATCGAGGAACTGGTGGAATTTACGATGATAATAACACCGAAGATGGAATGCCTATTGAAGTAGCATTATCAAAGCAAATCTACGAAACAAATCCAAAAATAACATGGAAGTATCTAGGTCAAATAGAAAAAGCTTTACGCGGGAAAACGTTCAATCGTGCCCACAAAGTATTAGCTGAAATAGAACATCATCTTGAAAGGGTATGGATTCTAACTCAGAATATCGACGGATTTCACCAAAATGCCGGTTCTAAGAATGTGATTGATATTCATGGTGATATCCATACATTAAGATGTACCACCTGCAAGTTTCAAAAATGGGTAAAGGATTTTAGTGGTTTTTTAATTCCTCCATGTTGTCCAAAATGCAATGCTTTCTTGAGACCTGACGTTGTACTCTTTGGAGAAGCACTGCCTTTAGAGAAGATCAGTAGTTTTCAAACAGAACTTAAGAAAGGATTTAATTGTATTTTTACTATTGGAACTTCTAGTGTGTTCCCCTATATTGCTGAACCAATTAAAATTGCTAAGGGTCTAGGTTATCCTTCTGTAGAAATTAACCCAGACACGACTGAAGTGTCACACCTAGTTGACATTAAACTTTCTTTAAATGCCGCAAAAGCTCTAAATTTAATCTGGAGTCGCTACCAAGAAAATAATTTTTACTAAAGAATTAAATTGCTTTAAAAAGTTTAATTCAAATCAAGATTAGTTAAACCATTGAATTAACTGATATTCAAATCTAGCTGAGAAATCCATTTTTTAATTAATTGCTGAGTTACTCCAGAACCCCCACAAACCACTATTAAAATCTTTTTAAAATTTGAAAAAAGTTCGACCTTTTCATAAATGGGAGCTAGTGCAGCACCACAAGCTGGTTCCACCAATATCCGGTGATCATCAGAGAATCGGAGAACAGCACGGA
>CAYWYX010000023.1:0-9788 GCA_964462735.1 uncultured Acidobacteriota bacterium
TTTCCCACTTTTTTTCGCTCAAGTGATAGATCTAATTTTATATCAGAACTAGATGGATCAACGGTTTCTCTTTCTTTGTAAGTAGTAACTGTGTCAACTTTTCCAACCTGGCCTTTCGTTTCCTGAGTCAATTCGTAGTAAATCCTTGGTGGTGTGATTCTTAAAGGGCCCCCATAGGTATTTTGGATCTTCTTTAGAGATAAATCGGTATGTGTATAGGTTCGATCTTCGTTTACACTACCAAGAATTGTCCATATGATCGTGAAACCAAAGAAAATAACAGCTTTAAAACCTATATCTACTAAGAGAGACTTCATTGTTTTTCCATTAGATTTCTTTTATTTGATCACCCAAACTAGTAAATCCATATTGTTTGGACCAACCACTGCAACCCTTCACATGCTTATGTTTAACCGATATGGAGTTCCGTTTATACATCTTCTCAGCATGGGGAGTTTTTAAATCATTGATTTCAAAAAATTATTCCCATTCTATGGTTGCGGGAGGCTTTGAGCTAATGTCATAAACGACTCGATTGATTCCTTGGACCTCATTTACAATCCTAGTCGAAATTTTTTCGAGTACTGGATATGGTAATCTAACCCAATCTGCAGTCATGCCATCCTGAGAATGAACAGCTCTTATAGCACAAGTATAATCGTAGGATCGCTCATCACCCATTACACCAACACTCTTTACAGGCAGAAGCACTGCAAACGTTTGCCAAATCTTTGTATAAAGTCCGGCAGATTTAATTTCACTGATAACCACATCATCGGCTTCTTGAAGCATTTTGACTCTTGCAGGGGTAACCTCTCCTATGATTCGGACAGCCAAACCAGGTCCTGGGAAAGGTTGTCGCTGGACGAAAGATTCTTCTAGTCCAAGCTCTCTGCCTATTATACGTACTTCATCCTTAAATAATTCTCGCAGTGGCTCAATAAGTTGTAGCTTCATGTTTTTGGGTAATCCACCAACATTATGATGTGATTTTATAGTTGCTGAAGGACCTCTTACCGATATTGATTCGATGACGTCGGGGTAGAGAGTGCCTTGGACAAGAAAGTCCACCTCACCGAGTCGTTTTGATTCTCTTTCGAAAACGGAGATGAATTCACGCCCAATAATCTTGCGCTTCTTTTCTGGGTCGATCACTCCAGCTAACTTTTTCATGAACTGGTTACTTGCATCTATTCCAATTACTAGGAGTTTTAAATGTTTTTGTAATTTAGAGATTACCTGACAATATTCATTTTTTCGCAAAACGCCATTGTCGACAAAGAAGCAGGTTAGATTCTGACCGATAGCACGATCTACTAAGACAGCTGCTACAGTAGAATCTACACCACCACTAAGAGCACAAATTACCTTGCCTGAGCCAACCTGTTGACGAATCTGTTGTACGGATTCGTCAACAAAGGCAGCAGGTGTCCAGTCGCCTGCACACCTGCAGACCTTGAACAGAAAATTCTCTAGGATCTTTCTTCCTTCTTCGGTGTGAACCACTTCAGGGTGAAATTGCAAACCATAACAGTTTTGCTTTTGGTTCTCAGCTGAAGCCAGGGCGTTGTCGGAGAATCCTGTTTGCCTAAATCCATCTGGTAAACTTACAATGTGATCTCCATGACTCATCCAGACCTTGGATTTTTGTTCGAGGCCTTCAAATAGTGGACTTTTAGCTTCGGTATTAAGTTCCGCAAGGCCATATTCCCGTTTCCCTGCTGGTTTTACCGAACCGCCTAGTTCCAGACATAGGAGCTGAAATCCATAGCAGATTCCCAAAATAGGAATCTCTAATTTCCAAAGAGATGTTTCAACTCTGGGTGACTTTTTGTCATAGACTGAATCTGGACCTCCAGACAAAATAATCCCTTTGGGTCTTAGTTTCAAAATTTCTGCAACCGGAATGCTGAATGGTACAATTTGGCAAAAGACCTGAGCTTCACGAACTCGTCGTGCGATCAACTGAGTGTATTGTGAGCCAAAATCTAAAATAAGAATTAGTTCATGGGAAGAAGCCATAGGAATAATCTCTATAGAAGTACTTGGATTATAAGCGAGCCTTTTCGACGGTGTAAATTAGAAACGTTAAGGTACGGTGTTATTAGTTGTTGCCATGCATTAGGGGCCGGGAATTTTTAAATCCTAAAAATAGATAGGAATTTATGCCTGCTTTGATTAGTCAACCAAAGCAAGCTATTCCGTTGAATCAGAACTTCTGTCTAACACTAAAAAAAATTCACGGTTTCCCTCTGCACCAAGAATTGGAGAAGCAACTACTTCTAATAGACGATATCCAAGTTTTTGAGCACAATCACTTACTGTAGTTATAGCAAGCTGATGATTTTTAGGATCCCGAACAATGCCTCCCTTTCCGACAAGTTTTCTTCCTAGTTCAAATTGTGGTTTTACTAAACAGACAATCAATGTGTCGATTTTTTCAAAGTAGCAAAGGACCGGTAAAATCAGTGAGAGTGAAATAAACGAAACATCCAAGGTTATTAGGTCGACTGTTTCACCGATAACGTCGAATTTCAGGTACCTGGCATTGACGCCTTCCAACGAAATAACCCGGGGATCACTCCTGAGTTTCCAGTCGAGTTGATTATGACCAACATCGAGAGCGTAAACCTTTGAAGCCCCAAGTTGTAATAAGCAGTCAGTAAATCCACCAGTTGAAGAGCCAATGTCTAGGCATACGCTATCTTGCACCCTGAGCTTTTGGGATATTAAAACATGTTTCAATTTTTGACCACCCCGTGAGACATATATTGGGATAGGTGATTTAAGACGTAGTGTAGACTCTAAATCTATTCTGGTTCCTGGCTTATCTATGAGTTGCCCATCTACCAATACAGCACCACTTAATAAAAGGGCTTGTGCTTGATGACGACTTTTGGCCAGGCCACGTGCTAGTAGAAGCTTGTCTATTCGTTCTTTCATTTAGAGAAAGATAAACACATTTACATTTGCAGTTATTAGGATTTTTTATTAAATGTAGCTTTCACCACATTTTTCCACTTTGAAGGGGGCGCTACAGGATCTTTTTTTGAAATAAAAGATCGAATACGTTGGTATATACCATCTGAATCTAGACCATATTTAGCGTGCAATAAGCTTGGGGAACCATGGGAAATAATTCGATCTGGAACACCAATGCGACAAACCTTACAGTTCTGGATGTTTCTTGATTCAATCAATTCAATAACTGCACTACCAAAACCGCCCATAAGAGCAGCCTCTTCTACTGTAACTAAAAGAGATGTTTCTGAGGCTAGTGCAGTAACAAGATCTTCGTCCAATGGTTTAATAAACCGAGCATTAACTACAGTAGCTGAAATCCCTTTCGCTGTTAATTTCTTAGCTGCATTGATTGAGGGCATGACCATACTACCAATTGCCAGAATAGCACAATCTTGTCCAGTTTGAAGTGTTTCTGCCTTTCCTATCTCAATCAATTGAAATTGATCATCTAACTTCACTCCGTAACCATTTCCCCGGGGATATCGTAATGCTACTGGGTGTGGTGTATTAATGGCGGTATATAACATGTGTTGCAACTCATTTTCGTCTTTTGGAGCCATAACGATCATATTAGGAAGAGCTCTAAGATAGGCTAGATCATATAATCCGTGATGGGTAGGCCCATCGGCACCCACAATACCTGCCCGATCTATAGCAAAAGTTACAGGGAGATCCATTAGACAAATGTCATGTACCACCTGATCATAGGCCCGTTGGAGAAAAGTTGAATAGATGGCAGCCACAGGTTTCATACCTTGAGTTGCTAGCCCTCCTGCGAACGTCACAGCATGTTGTTCAGCAATTCCAACGTCAAAACAACGGTTGGGCATTTCTTTGTTGAACTGGACTAAACCAGTGCCTTCTAACATAGCTGCTGTAATAGCAATAATTTTGGGATCTTCTTGAGCAAGACGGATCATTGCTTTTCCAAAAATTGAAGTGTAAGTAGGCGGTGCTGGAGGTTTTGGATGGAAAACACCTGTTTTTGGATCATAACTACTTGGTCCATGGTATTTAATAGGTGCAGATTCAGAAACAGACCAACCCTTTCCTTTTTTAGTCACAATGTGGAGAATGGTAGGCGATGTGCTCTTTTTGATTGTCTCGAGGGTATCTATTAAAGTATCAAGTTGGTGTCCATTGACAGGACCGATATAGTCAAATCCAAGTTCGTGAAATAATAAACCTGGAACCATGAAGGTTTTCATCGCATCTACCATATCGCGAGCCACTTTTACTAGCCTGGGGCCAACTCGCGGTACAGAGAGGAGCATATTTTCCACTTCTTTTTTAAAGCGATTAAAAACTTGACCGGTAACAATACGGTTAAGATATCCAGCAATTGCTCCTACATTGGGAGAAATGGACATCTCGTTGTCATTCAAAATAATCAAAAGCTTTTTTTGTAAATGACCGGCTTGATTGATTCCTTCTAGAGCCATTCCTCCAGTAAGTCCTCCATCACCAATAATAGCGACAACTTGGTGGTCTTTTTCTTCTAAGTCTCGTGCAACTGCCATACCCAAAGCGGCTGAAATTGAGGTGGAAGCATGTGCCACATTATAGACATCATAAATGCTTTCTTCGCGTCGAGGAAAACCTGAAATACCTTCATATTGACGGAGAGTTTCAAACCGATCTCTACGTCCAGTAAGAATTTTGTGACCATAGGCCTGATGGCCGACATCCCAAACCAAGAGGTCTTTTGGAGTATTGAATACATGATGAAGGGCTACAGTTAATTCAACAGTACCTAAACTAGAAGCAAGGTGTCCACCGGTTTTGGAAACCATATAAATCAAGAATTTTCTTAGTTCAGCTGCAAGTACCTTAAGTTGTTGACGATCAAGTTTTCTGATTTGTTCAGGACTGTCAATCGTTGAAAGTAAAGAAAAATCAGGGTTTTTACTCATTTGGTTAAGAGACTTTCCAGTTTAATTTAAAGACACAAGTTGAAACATGTTTATTGTATCTTTAAGCCCTTTTATAAACCAACCTCATTTATTTTAAGAGCTATCAATAAAAGCTATTTTAATATTAGGGATGTCAAAAATATCTTTTGGACTTATTCCTCTTCAGAAAATGGTTTTTTCTCTAAATGACCATCACTTTTTTTTACAAGAAGTTCAATTTTTTGCTCAGCTTCGTCCAATTTGGTATGACAAAATTTTTGTAGTGCCACCCCTTCCTCATACATTTCGAGGAGAGCAGATAAAGGTGGATCTCCATTTTCCATCATGGTAATAATTTCTTCCAACCGTTTCATAGCTGATTCAAAATCTTTGGGTTTAGTCATGATTTCCCCTGATTTTCCTTAAATTTCTTTTTGTTCCTTAATTCGTTCTACCCTACCGTCAAAAGCACCCTTTGACAGGGTGACTGAAAAATATTCACCCACTTTTAAGCCTTTTGTTTCCCGCAAAATTTCTCCACTCTTGGTTCGGCAGATAGCATACCCTCGATTTAATACACCTAAAGGACTTAGTGACCTTAAAGCTCCATCGTTGGTGGATAAAGTACTTCTAATTTGCTTAAGGAGAAAATGAATGTGGACTGACATTTGTTGTACTCTGTGGTTAACTAGTTCGCATTTTAGCTCTATAATACTATTTAGATCATAATACCTTAAATGTTCTGCAGCTCGTTGCCACTGGCTTCGCTGAGAGTTTAACCTATTAGTGGAAGACTGAGTTAATCGAAAACCTAACTCATCAAGCCACTGACGCTGGGAATGAATTTTACTCTGAGCGGAGGCACAAGCTTGACTAGTTGACAACATAAAGACAACATTACGAAGTTGGCTGAACTTGAGCTGAAGACCTCTTTTTAAATGTTTTTCTAAAGTAGCCAATCTGGCTAGAAAATCCTCTTGTTTTGAGACTATGAGTTCCGCTACTGCTAACGGTGTGGGTACCCGATAATCTGCGACGAAGTCAGAGATAGTAACGTCTACTTCATGGCCAACTGCAGATACAACTGGAATTTGGGAAGCAAAAATAGCTCTAGCTACTGCTTCTTCATTAAAAGCCCATAAATCTTCGATCGAACCGCCACCACGCGTAACAATAATAATATCTAAATCTGGTACAGAGTTTAGCATCTTTATGGCAGAAGCAATTTCTACTGCTGCCCCCTGTCCTTGGACTTTAGCCGCCGCAATGAGAACACTTACACATGCCGTTCTATTCTTTAGGGTTTCTAGAATGTCATGAATTGCAGCACCATGGGGTGAGGTAACAATGCCGATCCGTTGGGGCAAAAAAGGTAATGGTTTCTTATGTTTTTCTTCAAATAAACCTTCATTTTCCAATTTAGATTTTAATTGTTCGAAAGCTAATTGAAGGGATCCAGTGCCTTGAGGTTCTACAGACTCAATGTAAAGGTTATATTGCCCGCGTTTTTCATAAACTCCCAGATTACCTTGAACAATAACTTGATTGCCATCTTCTAACTGAAAACCAAGATGCAGAGCATAGTTTTGAAAACAAACACATTTGATTTGGGCATGGTTATCCTTCAAGTCAAAGTAAAGATGTCCTGGTCCAGAGACCTTCAAATTAGAAATTTCTCCCTCTACTAGAATCTGTTGAAATTTATTCCCTCTCTCCAGAATGGTTTTAATCTGGCTGGTTATCTCAGTAACCCCGAATATCTTTTGGGATGAAATAATACGCATGAATGATTTAAACACGGAATAAGATATGAAAACTATTTTTCTTATTACCGTTTGAAAAAATAGGAAAGAACAAGTGTTAAAAAGATGCTTATAGCAATTGAAGTTGTAATTGGAAAATAAAAAGTAAAATTTTCTCTCTTAACAATAATGTCCCCTGGAAGTTTACCTAATTTTGAGAATGGAAGTTGTCCAGTAAAATTCAAGACAATGCCTACTACTAGAAATAATAGTCCCAAGAGGATAAGCGTTTTTGCCAATCACTTACTCCTAATATTTTGACTTTGGTAATAAGTGATAAATCTTAATAAGAAATTAAATTAATTTAACAATAGTAATTATTGGGGATCAAGTTCTTTCAAGTGACCCAGACAACTAAAAATAATATGAATCAAACCAATAGTTCTATATCACTAAAAAAATAGTGGATTTCTGTAACAGCATTGTCTTCGCTATCAGAACCATGAATAACATTTTTTTCAATCGAAGTTGCAAATAATTTTCGTATTGTATTCTTTTCAGCTTTTTGGGGATCTGTGGCTCCCATCAAATCTCGGAGGCGGTTTACAGCATTGGTTCCCTCTAACACAAGTACTACGATAGGTCCAGAACTCATATAACGGATTAAGTCTTTAAAAAAGCTTTTTGAACGATGGACTTGGTAAAATCCTGCAGCTTGTTTTTCTGTTAAATGGAGCATTTTACTTGCTCTAATTTGAAACTCATTTGCTTCAAGTATTTTTAAGATGTCTCCTACATTTCCCTGAACTACTCCGTCAGGTTTGATGATGGATAGAGTGCGTCCAGCAGGCATTTTATTTCCTTTCAGGCATACCACTAGGTATTGGTAAGTTGATAGTTTATTTCAATAATCACATTTGATAAGACAAGTGAAATAATAAACAACCTTGAACCATGTTTAACTAGCTAAATTTAGAGCTACTTTTTCACCAATACCAGCTGGACTATCGGCTACATGAAGTCCATGTTTTCGCATTATCCTAATTTTTTGTTCTGCAGTGCCTTCTCCTCCACTAATTATTGCTCCAGCATGTCCCATTCTTCTTCCGGGAGGAGCGGTTTGGCCAGCAATAAAACCAATAACAGGTTTGTTCATATAAGCTTGAACAAAATAGGCAGCTTCTTCTTCTGCTGTACCCCCAATTTCTCCAATTAGTACGACTGCACTGGTATCTTTATCTTTGTTAAACAGTTTAAGTAGATCTACGAAACTAGTTCCTATAATCGGATCACCACCAATTCCAATGCAAGTTGATTGTCCTATCCCTCTAGAGCTTAGTTGTTGCACGGCTTCATAGGTGAGAGTGCCACTTCTAGAAATTACTCCAACCGAACCTGCTTGGTGAATAGAGCCAGGCATAATCCCAATTTTACATTTTCCAGGAGAAATTACTCCGGGGCAGTTAGGGCCCACAAGACGCGAATTATGGCTACTCATGAAATGTCGAACTTTAATCATATCTAAAGTAGGAATCCCTTCAGTAATGCAAACTACCAATTCAACCTTTGCATCAACAGCTTCCATAATAGCGTCACCTCCTGATTTTGGAGGTACAAAAATTACAGAAGCATTACCACCAGTTTCACGACAAGCTTCCCACATACTATTAAAAATAGGGATTCCTTCATGAGTGGATCCACCTTTTCCGGGCGTTACTCCGGCTACAACTGCTGTCCCGTATGCAATAGACTGTAAGGTATGAAAGGTTCCTTCACGACCTGTAATACCTTGAACAATTAACCGTGTATTTTGGTCAACTAAAATGCTCATGTGGTTCTCTCAAAAACACCAATTTTTAAGGTGCCCGAATTACTGTTCTGATGCCAATCTGACAACTTTTTCTGCTGCATCTTTCATTCCATTTCCAATAGTAAGACTCATTCCGGAGGATTTTAAAATCTGTTTTCCTTGCTCTACATTTGTTCCTTCTAAACGAATGACAATTGGTATCTGGAGTTGCATTGATTTTGCTGCTTCTACAACACCCTTAGCAACAATATCGCAACGCATGATACCTCCAAAAATATTGATTAGTACGGCTTTAACATTAGAATCAGCTAAGATTATGGAAAAAGCATTTTTTACCTGTTCTGCAGTAGCTCCTCCGCCTACATCAAGAAAATTTGCTGGAGAGCCTCCAGTTAGTTTAATAATGTCCATTGTAGCCATCGCTAACCCTGCACCGTTTACCATGCATCCAACATTTCCGTCTAGTTTTATGTAGTTAAGTTTGTATTTGCTGGCTTCTATTTCAAGAGGGTCTTCTTCATCAGTATCCCGAAGCTTTTTTATTTCTGGGTGACGGTATAGTGCATTGTCGTCAAACGTAACTTTCGCATCCAGAGCATAAAATTGATTATCATCGTTAAGTAATAGAGGATTAATTTCAATTAAAGAAGCATCAGTTGATTCAAAGGCTTGATAAAGTGAGGTAAAGAATCGAGTAGCTTGGCCCACTAATTTTGTTGGTAAGCCTAAGGCAAAAGCTAATTTTCGTGCTTGGAAAGGGCAGAGACCGAGTGAGGGCTCTATATACTCCTTAAGAATTAGCTCAGGTTTTTCTTGTGCTAATTTTTCGATCTCAACCCCCCCCTCTTTACTAGCAATGACTACTACTTGGGCTGAGTTACGATCAATTACCATACTTAAGTAGAATTCCTGTTTAATAGGTAGTCCTTCTTCGACTAAAACCCGTTTAACAATTTGACCTTCAGGTCCGGTTTGATGGGTGACGAGTTTCATACCTAACATTGAATCTGCAATTTTTCTTGCTTCTTCAGGTGACCTACTTAATTGGATACCTCCTCCTTTACCACGTCCACCCGCATGAATTTGGGCTTTAATGACAACTAAACCTCCAAGTTCTGAGGCAATTTCAAATACCTGTTCCTTTGTTTTAGCTACTCTACCTCGAGGGACACTAACCCCATGCTGACTAAGTAAAGATTTGGCCTGATATTCATGGATTTTCATGAAATTTTTGAGTTCGAATAAGATTGGAAGTAAATTGGAACTCCTACTATATTGAAGAGCGCAAGTATACGGGATTATGATTTCAAGTCAAGAACC
>CAYWYX010000023.1:9888-13279 GCA_964462735.1 uncultured Acidobacteriota bacterium
AATCGGAAATAGAAGTAGATTGTTTAAAGAACTAGCATCTATGACTGACTAATGTGTCTGTTGTAAGGCTTCTTTCTGTTCATGATTAGAACTTGGTTTTTCTGAATTTTGTAGATTTTTAATTATCGTTTCCCGCACTTGACGCATCAAAAGATGTCGGTCCCTCAAATGAAATTTGGTAGTCAAGATAGGTTGGTTTAATGTCAACTTAATAGTTCCTGATTTTATTAAAAAACTAGAAGGAGGCATGATGGCATAGCTCCCAGAAACTGTTATAGGGATAATGGGTACTTTAGAATTAATGGCTAAAGAAAATACTCCTTTCTTAAAAGATCCTAAGTGTCCAGTTCGAGTACGTGTACCTTCAGGGTAAATCAAAAAAGAATATCCTTGTTTTAGTTGGTCTACTATGTTTACCATTTTTTTGAAAGATTCTATCCGTTTACAGCGGTTGATGAAGATGAATCCCCCTTTATTCATAATGATCCCTAGCAAAGGGATCCGCTGTAATTCTTTTTTTAGGATTAATCGAATATTTAAGGGAATTGTTGTTATGATGGCTGGTGGATCACAATAACTTTGATGGTTAGCAAGAAAAAGATAATTTTGACTGGGATTCAAGAATTCGAGTCCTCGCACTTCAACCTTAATTCCAGCTACAGTTAGTCCAAGCTGACATCCTGTTCTTCCAATCCAGTACAACAGATCTTGGTTTTTTCGGAACAGACTGAGCAGTAAACATAAAGGTCCAACAATGCAACCAAAGAGTAAAACCACAAAAATAGCAGAAAAAGTTCGAAGCACCAGAAGTTACTTTTTTTTAAATGTTTTAAAATTTACTTTTCTCATCACAACGACATTTTAGTGATAGGTAGTTTTAAAAACCTAAGATTAATTTTAATCCTCTGAACAAGTTTGTGTTCTGTGGTTTTCTTCCAAAAATGGATGTTTCTGCGGTATAGAACTGAATTAAGAACGTTTTCCCCATAAATCTTAATTTAGAGCATCTAATAATTTGGTATGAATATTATCAAATCCTCCATTAGACATAATGACAACCTTGTCTCCTGAAAGAAGTTTAGGAGAGATATGTTCGACAATTTCGTTTGCAGACGAATAAAATTCTACTTGGTGGCAACTTTGTTTTCTTAAGTCGCTAACTAACTGTTCGAGATTTAATTGAAGGTTAGCCGATAATCTTTCAGGTGCAAAAATCGAACACAAAACTACGTTGTCAGCTTGGTCGAAACATTGAGAAAATTGCTTTTGGAAAACCGTGCGTCTAGAGGTTGCAGATCTGGGTTCAAAAATTGCCCAAATGCGGTTTTTAGGAAATCTTGCTTTTATTCCTGTTAAAGTTGCTTTAATTGCAGAAGGGTGATGAGCAAAATCATCAAAAACCATGATACCTTTAGCTTCACCGCGAAGCTCCAGCCGGCGTTTCACACCCTTGAAATGAAGTAAAGCTTGAGAAATAATTTTTTTGGGTAATCCAAAATGATTAGCACAAATGATTGCAGCTAATGCATTGCGTATATTAAAAACTCCTGCTAGAGGGATCTCGAGGTGTCCCCATAACTGTCCCTCTCTAATTACTTGAAATCGAGTTGATTGTTTTGAATATTCAAAAGAGCAGGCTCTCCATTGAACACCTTCTTGTGTTCCATATGAGATGACTGGAGAGAGTGATTGAGCGCTTAGATTCTGCACAACTTTGTTGTCCCAGCCTGCAATCAACATCCCTTTAGAAGGAATAATATTAATTAATCTAGAAAAACTTTGTTGTACGGCAGCAAAGTTAGGATAGATATCAGCATGGTCAAATTCACAATTATTGAAGATGACTACTTCAGGTAGATAGTGCAGGAATTTTGGGCCCTTATCAAAAAAAGCAGTGTCATACTCATCTCCTTCAATTACAAAATAATTAGAATCACTTATCTGAAAACTACTTTTAAAGTTTTCAGCAATTCCACCCAGCATGAAAGAGGGGTGGAGACCTCCAAATTCTAAAATCCAAGCTAGTAAAGCAGTTGTGGTCGTTTTACCATGAGTCCCAGTTACTACAACTGATTTCTTTCCTCTGATGAACACATCTTTTACGATTTCTGCCATTGAAACATAGGGGATCTTTTCATTCAATGTGAGCTCGACTTCGGGATTACCACGTGAAGCTACATTGCCTATCACAACTAAGTCAGGATGGGGTTTTAAATTTGACTCTGTAAACCCTTTTAAGACAGGGATGCCTAACCCTTGCAAAAAGGTTGACATTGGCGGATAAATATTTTGATCCGAACCGGTAACATGAAATCCCTTAGTGTGAAGCATTCCAGCCAGCGAGGCCATCCCAGTTCCACATATACCAACAAGATGAATTTTTTTTGAAGTGTCTAGTGAGTCTAGAATCATGATTTTTCGATTTAAGCTACCTAATTTAGGTGTGAAAAAGTTTTCTAAAATGTTATTCCAAGATTATCATTCAGCAATCAGCCTTGCTCTATTCAATGACAGCAGATTCCTCAATTTTAAGCCATTTCTCACTAGTATCCATCTGTATTTCTACTCCAAAAGGTAGGGTTAAACCTCTTCCACTAGTATGTCCAGACGGTAGTCCGTACCAAACTGGAATGTCTAATTGATGAACAACGTTAAGAATGATTTCCTGCAAAGTAAAACTTTTAGATAAATCCTCACAACTAAGCATTTCACCAAAAATTAATCCTCGGATTTCTTCTAATTTTCCAGCGAGTTTAAGCTGCAGCAGCATCCGATCTAACTGGTAGGGTTTGGTATTAACATCCTCCAGAAATAAAATCTTATTTTTGGAACAGAGCTCATAAGGAGTTCCTAAGCAAGCAGTCAAAAGTGAAAGACATCCCCCTGTCAAACGACCTCGCACTCGGCCCGGCATAAGAGTTTCTGTCTGGGACAAATGGAGTTGTGCACCTGGAGAGGTTCTTGTTAAGCAGTTCTGCAGACTCTCTTTGAGGTAGTAGGGTTCGCCTAAAGCAAACTCTCTCGAAACCATAGGTCCATGAAAACAGACCATATCACATTGGTTTTCTAGGTATTGAAGAAGGGTAGTAACATCACTATAACCTAAAAAAATCTTAGGATTGGCTTTTAATTTATTAGTGTCCAATAGGTTTAATAGATATTGGCTGCCGTAACCTCCACGAGCACAAAAGACAGCCTTAATTTTAGGGTTGGTAAAGAATTCCATGAGATTTTCAGCTCTTTGGAAATGAGTACCAGCAAAATAATAGTGATCAGAAAATAACAAATCACTGTACTGAACTTGATATCCTAAGGTTTCAATTTCAGAAACCCCGCGCAAAAAAGTTTTACGGTCAACTTGACTAGCAGGAGCGACAATTCCAATAGTGTC
>CAYWYX010000023.1:13379-31984 GCA_964462735.1 uncultured Acidobacteriota bacterium
TTTAAGTTCGAAAAAATTAACTAGGTAGAGTTTCTATGGTTTTGAAATTTTATTTAGAGAGTGAGTTGAGTTTATCAGCTTCCCGCACTCTTTCTAGAACAAGCTCAGCCATTTTACGGTGGACCCCAAGGGGAGCACCTATTTGAATAGAAAGTTTGGGATGTTTTTGGGCTATCTTTCCTACCATTTTTGGGATATCCAAGGTAGAGTGCCTCCCGGGAGCAAGAAAATAAGGTTGCACAATAATATTATGTACACCAGCTGCGACGAATCTTTCAAATGCTTGTTGGAGGGAAGGGGCAGCTAATTCCATATGGGCATGTTGAACAATTAAGGAGTTTGACATTTTATGGACTAAACTAGCTACCTCAATGACAACTTTATTTGCATCTTGTTTACGACTTCCATGATCAATAAGGAGTAAGCCAGTTTTTTCATTCATTTTAATCTTTTTTAGACAGAATAGATTTGGCAATAGTTTCTAATTGCATGAAAGAAGTGCCTTCATAGATTTTCCCTATTTTGGAATCACGAAAATATTTTTCAACAGGATAATCTCTTGTATAACCGTAACCTCCCAAAATTTCTATTGCTTGGGAGGCTATTTTTTCAGCGGCTTGAGATGCAAAGTACTTGGCCATAGCTGCTTCTCGAATAAAAGGTTTTCCAATATCTTTCATTCTGGCAGCATTGTAGGTTAATAGGCGGGCTGCCTCAAGTTGGGTGGAAAGCTCCGCAAGCTGAAATCGAATAGCCTGAAATTTATATAGGGATTGGTCAAACTGTTTCCGTTCTTTTGAGTATTGAATTGCAAAATTCAGAGCACCATCAGCTAATCCAATCATCTGACCAGCTATTCCAATTCTCCCTTCGTTTAGTGTTTCAATAGAAACCTTGTAGCCGTTACCAATTTCTCCTAGGACATTTTCATTAGGTACTTTACAGTTATTCAAAATTACTTCACAAGTACTACTTGCTCGAATCCCAAGCTTAATCTCTTTTTTCCCAAGAGAGAATCCAGGAAAACTTTTCTCAACAAGAAAAGCAGTAATCCCCCGGTGACCTAAATTATAATCAAGTGTTGCAAATACAATAAAAATATCAGCTTCAATGGCATTTGTTGTCCAGAGTTTTTGGCCATTGAGTAGAAAAGAGTTTCCATCCGGTGTTGCTGTTGTTTTAAGGGCAAATGCATCACTGCCAGCCCCCGCTTCAGATAGAGCATAAGCCCCTACTTTGTGGCTTGATAGTTGAGGTAAATATTGGGATTTTTGTTTTTCACTACCCCAATTTAAGAGAGCATTATTAACTAGAGTATTTTGAACATCAACGATTACTCCGGCTGAAGGATCAACACGGGACAATTCTTCTACTGCTAAAATAGACATAAAAAAGCTTCCACCAGCCCCTCCCCACTGTTCAGGGATTTGAATTCCCATCAGATTTATTTCAAAAAATTGTTTAAGGAGATCAGAGTGAAAGGTTTCTTCCTCATCCATCTTCTGAGTTAAAGGTTTAATTTGGTCTTCAGAGAAAATTCGAATAGCATTCCTGAACATTTCTTCTTCTTCTGTGAGTTGTGTTAAAGGAGTTTTTAGCATAGAAAAAAAATATTACTAAAAGTAATTAATTTACTTTCAAACTCTTTATTGAAAAAATACTTCTTAGCATCCTGAATTAGCAATACTACAGAAAGCATGGTATGTAGATTTTCGAATGGCCAACGGAAAACTACTAGGTGCATATCCTAGAAGCTTTCTTTGCCAATAAAAATGTAATCGTTTTAGACAATATTTTTAGAGGTTAAACTAATTTGAAAGGAATAGATTCATTTTTCTTGAGTAGAAAATGGTTTGTATTATTTCTAAAGTGAATGTCGCTGTAAAAATTCAAGAGTGATTTTATTGAACTCTTCTGATTCTTCAATATTATGAAGATGTCCACCATTCTTAAACATAAAAAATTCGCAGTTAGGAATAGCTGATGATACCTCTTTACCATACATTGGGGGAAGAGCTAGGTCGAAACTTCCAACAGTTACAAGAGAGGGCACTTTGATCTGAGGCAAACGATCTAGAGTGTCATGGTCTAAATCAGCTTGATATTGTTGTTTGAGTAGGTCTATTTGAGGACCACTTTGAATAATCTGATTAATTTGATTTGTTACTTTATCAGGATAGAGGTTCATATATTTAGGTGTCATAAACCAAAGTACATTTATCTCGTAGAAAGCGCGTAAGTCTAGTTTTTCAAGTAACCTAATTTGGGCTTGGAATTTTCTTTTGGCATATCCGTAAGCCCGTCCCCATGTGCCATGGAGCTGCAACGTAGTAACCAGCTCAGGGTAATTTAGAGTAAGTTCTTGGGCTATGCATGATCCTAAGGAGAGACCAGAAATATGAGCCGGTCCAAGTTTGAGGTTTTGTATCAGGGCAGCAGTGTCAGTTGCCATAAGAGATACACTCAGAGGAGTCTGGGTTCCTCTTGTTTTACCAGTACCCCGATTATCGAATGAAATGCATTCAAAGTGCTGACAGTAAGCATTAATTTGGTACTTCCAACAGGAGCAGTCTAATCCTGTACCCATGATGAGTATAAGTGGCGGTCCTTTACCTTTGCGTTCGTAATAAACACAGGCACCTGTTGGGAGATCAAGAAATGGCATGGCTTTTTATGCTTTTTCAGTTACAAGTATTTATCGTAGGATTTTAAATGATTTATGCCACAAAGAATCATAAGAACTGTTGTTAAAAGTGAAAAAAGGATTTTGATAACTAGATTCTACAAAAATTTCAGATTGCTGTGGGAGACTATTCCAGACTAATATACCAGTTTCATATGGTTAATAAACTTTAATTTTGTTGGATTTTCGACTAGTTTTAGTTACTAAAGTGCTAATTTTAATCTTAAAAGGAGAAGAAATCTTCTGATGTCATCTAATGCCATAACTATTGCTCATAGCCCAGATTCAGATGATGCTTTTATGTTTTATGCGCTTGCCGAAAAAAAGATCGATGGTGGTGGTTTTGAGTTTCGCCATGTTCTTAGTGATATAGAGACTTTAAATCGTCAAGCAATGGAGGAAAAATATGAGGTTACAGCAATTTCTTTTCATGCCTATGCCTTCCTATATGAAAAATATATGTTACTTGATAGTGGAGCCAGTATGGGAGACCGCTACGGCCCATTGGTAGTTTCTAAAAAACCTATTAAGCCAAGTGATCTAAAGGGAAAAGTTATTGCAATTCCTGGTAAGATGACTTCTGCCTACCTGATTCTGAAGCTTTTTGAACCTGATTTTGACTCAATTGTTGTTCCTTTTGATCAAGTCTTCCAGGCGGTTTTTGACGGTCGAGCTGATGGAGGATTAGTAATTCATGAAGGTCAGTTGACATATTCAAATATTGGGTTGAGTAAAGTAGTAGATTTGGGTGAATGGTGGAATCAGAAAACGGATTTACCTTTACCTCTTGGCGGTAATGTAATTCGGAGGAATCTTGGGTCTTCAGCTATCAGTTTGATTTCGAAAATTCTTAAAGAAAGCATTAAATATGGACTCGAACATCGTGAAGAAGCATTAGCTTATGCTCTGCAGTTCGCTCGTGATATGGACCCTCTATTAGCTGATCGGTTTGTTGGGATGTATGTTAATGAGCGGACACTTGGATATGGTGAAGCTGAACGTAAAGCGGTGCAACTACTTTTAGATTTAGGTTATGAGAAAGGAATCATTGGTCGAAAGGTAAATGTGGATTTCGCTGATGAAAATAACTAGGATGATGGTTTTTGTAAAATTAAAAATTATTAAGTCAAGTAATTCAATAACTTAGTTCTATTAATAGGGCTGACTTGTAAATTTTTGTTAAGTTCCTATTAAGTTCTTTTGTTAAGGAGATTCTTCTAGCCATTGACAGTACGTCAGGATGCTGTTTATAATTTTATTCCAGATTCGGGTAAGAGGTATTTATGTACGCAGTTATTAGATCGGGAGGTAAGCAATATAAAGTAGCACCTGGCGAAGTTGTTCGTGTAGAGAAACTAGAACAAAAACTTGGTGATGAAGTGGAATTTAAGCAGGTTTTAATAGTTCACAATGACAACATAGGTACTATTGGAAAGCCCTTAGTTGAAAAGGCAGTAGTTCGTGGAATGGTGGTTGAGCTTGGTCGGACAAAGAAGGTCAAAATTTTAAAGTATAAGCGAAGAAAACAATATAGGAGACTTCTAGGTCATAGACAGTCTTATACTGCCGTTCAGATTAATTCAATTAAAGTTTGAATAAAGATGTCAGTATATAGGGAGATCAATGGCTCATAAAAAAGCGGGAGGCAGCTCTAGAAACGGTCGAGATTCTAATGCTCAGAGGCTTGGTGTAAAGCGTTTTGATGGACAGTTGGTAACCGGTGGTTCTATTTTGGTGCGCCAACGGGGTACTAGAATTAAGCCAGGTTCTTTTGTCGGTCTTGGCAAAGATGACACATTGTTTGCTCGTGTTTCGGGCCTAGTTAAGTTTCAGAACAGAGGAAGTAAAGGACGGTTTGTTGAGATCCAGCCTGTAAAGGAATAGGAAATAATTTGGTTGCGACGTCCCCTGTTATGTGACTTTGAACGTCACATGACAGGGGATTTTATTTTTGGGATTACAATGTTTTTGGATGAGGCAAATATTATCATTAGAGCAGGAGATGGTGGCTGTGGATGTCGTGCATTTCGCCGAGAAAAATATGTTCCACGAGGAGGCCCCAGTGGTGGTGATGGAGGCCGTGGGGGACATGTCTATATGAAAGCAGTTTCAAGTCAAAACACCCTAAGTCAGTTCAGATATAAAAAAGTTTGTACGGCTAAAAGGGGAGAACATGGTCTGGGAAGTAACTGTCATGGACGAGATGGTTCAGATTTGACGATTGAGGTTCCAGTAGGCACATTGGCTTTTGAATCTAATCAAAGTAAGCTTATTCATGACTTCACAGTGTCCAATGAAGTAATCCTTATATGTAAAGGTGGTCGTGGTGGTAGGGGTAACGCTCGATTTGCCACCTCAGTTAATCGGGCACCACGGTACTTTGAAAATGGAGTTCCAGGTGAAAACCTTGATTTACATCTTGAACTTAAGTTATTAGCTGATGTTGGGTTAGTAGGTTTTCCCAATGTTGGAAAATCCACCTTAATCTCTCGAATTTCAGCAGCTCGCCCAAAAATTGCTAATTACTCCTTTACAACACTGGAACCTGTTTTGGGGGTGGTACTTCTTGAAGACTACCAAAGCTTTGTTGTAGCTGATATTCCCGGGTTAATTGCTGGAGCTCACCTAGGTCAAGGCCTGGGTATTAAATTTCTTCGACATATTGAACGGACCAAAATCTTATTACACTTAGTTGATATGTCAGCAGTGGATGGTCGTGAACCCTTCTCAGATTATGAAGCAGTAATCCAAGAACTTAACGCTTTTAGTCCAAATTTGCTTCAGAAACCCACCTTAATAGTTGCCACTAAGATCGATGCAATGCAGAACCCAGATCAATTAAAAGCTCTTTGTCAAATGGCAAAGAGACAAGGACTTGAATGCCAACCAATTTCCTCAGTTAAAGGACAGGGTCTTTCAGAACTAAAAGTCAAGATTTGGAAAATGTTAAAGGGGTTTTCTACTTTATAAGCTATTGTAATTGTTGTCCTTCCCTCTTCAAGATACTAGTGGAGGTAAAATTTGAGAATTGGTTTACTAGGAGGAACCTTTGACCCAGTCCATTGCGGTCATATTGAACTGGCATTACTTGCACTCCGCTTAGCTGAACTAGAAGTAGTTTATCTAGTCACTGCTGCTATTCCTCCTCACAAGGTTCAAGGTACTGAGGCTAGTTATCCTGATCGACATGCAATGGTTTCTTTGGCAGCTATGAACCAATCTAAACTAATTCCTTCTAGCTTAGAAAATAATCGTTACGGAAAGTCTTATTCAATAGATACTATTCAGCAACTTAAGAAATTATTTGGAAAATCTTCAGAAGTATTTTTTATCATGGGTCTTGATTCTTTTTTTGATATTGCATGTTGGAAGGATTTCGATCTATTACCTGAGCTTTGTCGGTTTCTTATTTTTTCTAGACCTGGTTCTCAGGAGAATCAACTGAGGTTAAAAATTCCTAAAGATTTTCTAAATGACATTTATGTTATCAAAGATAAAAATGAAAGTGTTTTGCAAGTGAGTCACCGTTTTGTTCTATATCAAAATTTTTCAAATTCCCTGTCCTCAACAGATATTAGAAAACGTATTTGGGAGGGGAAAGATGTGAGTGAGCAATTACCTACTTCTGTGAATGAATACATTACAAAAAATTGTTTGTATAGAGGTACGAGCATTTAATTGAAGATCATTGATTCTTATTTACAATGTGCTTTTGAGGCTGCTAAATCAAAAAAGGCCCTTGACTTACTAGTACTGGACCTCCGAAATTTAGCTCAGTTCACTGATTTTTTTATCTTGTGTTCAGGTTCTTCTGCTCCTCAAATTCAGGCAATTTCAAATGAGGTTGAGGAGCAATTGAAAAAAAGTGGACGATATCCCGAACATATTGAAGGCTATCAAAAGGCCCAATGGGTTCTAATGGACTACAATGATTTTATTGTGCATATTTTTTTAGATGAGGTTCGATCTTTTTATAATTTAGAGCGTATATGGAGGGAAGCGTTGACAATTGCTACTTCTGATATGACAGATTAATCTAGCATTCACCAACATTAACCCAATAGAAAGTGGGTTTATAAAATGGTGTAGTTGGTAAAGTAAATCTTTTGGTAGTCAGATGAAAATTGTTTTAAGATGGGTTGGAAAAACCAAGAATCCTTGGCTGGCCAGGCTCATAGAAGAGTACCAATCTCGAATACGGCACTTTTCTGAACTGACTTTTTCTGAGGTTAAACCCACACAAGGCTTGAATATTGCTCAATCTGTGTTGGTAGAGGGCAGTAGATTATTGAGTAAGATTGATAGAGATGACTATCTAATAGCTTTGGACCCACTTGGACAACAAATGGGATCGGAAAGATTTGCTGAGATTATTGATGAACGGCGTGAGCACTCACTCAAAAAATTAGTTTTTGTTCTTGGGGGAGCAGGTGGTCTTTCAAGTGTAGTGAAAAGTAGGTGTCAGCGACTCGTATCACTTTCACCAATGACATTTAATCACGAAATGGCAAGACTTATTCTTGTTGAGCAAATCTATAGAGCTCTTACCTTGATAAACCAACACCCATATCACAAATAGGTTGGTTCTCTTTATTTTTATAGGTAAAATATCCCATTTTGTTTCTAAGACTGTAATATTGTAAATAGAAATAACTACATTTCTCTTATCAATTTGTTCAATAGTCCATTTGGGGTATGTAACCATGGCAGCTAGAAAAATAGATCGATTAAAAAAGAAACTTCAAAATAAAAAAGAAGAATTATTTCAAATGGTATCTAAAACAGAGCAGTATGGACGTGAAGCAGACGAAGATGCTACACAAGATATTGCAGATAAGGCAGCTAGTTCCTATACCAAGGAGTTTCTTTTTAGTCATAGTAGCAATGAGAGATTTATACTTCAATTAGTGGATGAAGCATTAGATCGTATTAATGAGGGATGTTTTGGAATTTGTATATCCTGTAAGAGCAATATTCAAGCCAAGAGATTAGAAGCTGTTCCTTGGACCCGACACTGTATTAGTTGTCAAGAGATGTTGGAAGAAGGATTGCTTGAAGAGTAAATACCTTGTTCATCAATTCTTGCCAGTTTTTCTATTTCCTTTCAAAACCATTTGATTAAAAGTTGTTTTCACTAATCAGTCTTCCACAAACTTATAATTCCACTGCCACTCTAGGCATAACGGCATGAACAATCTTGTAAATCTTTTTTTACAATAACTTGCTGAGTACAGCCTAGGGGCTTGTTATTAATAGGGTTTAAACTTAAATAAAATTCTGAGCACTTTTGGAAAGGTGGGTTTGATTTTAAATGGGAGAAGAAACGCTAGTAAAATCTTTTAATACACTGTCATTAAATAATCAAGTCTAGAGGAATATTGTTGAGAATTTGAGTTGACAATGGATAGCCAGTCAGTATTTTACAGAATTGATATGGTAAAATTTCTAGCTAAATTCCTTCATAAAGTATTAATAATTTACTCATAATTTAAAACGTAAGTTTTAATGATAGACTTCGATGTTGTTGATTAGACAAATTCTGAAAACTTTAAGCGCTACTGGGTCGTTGATCACTTTGTTAGGAATAATATTTTATACTAATGAAAATTTCCCCCTGTCGCTAAATAGTTCTAATTTTCAAGATCTGGTCAACGACAACACTGTTCAGAAAGTTACATTAATAGGATCCGGATATTTACCGTTACATTTGGGGAATCGATGGGTTTATGAGCGGTTTAATAGTCAGCTTCAGCAAGTCGAAAAAGTAAAAATAGAAGTTATTTCTACACCTATAATGAAGTGGAAAACTTACTATACTTTTAACCAACTCCCTTTTGTTCCTGGATTGGAAACTAAAAGGAATATACTTGTCCGCTACAATCGATTAAGTAAAAGATATGTTCATCTCATTAGAAGGGATGAAGTATTTGAAGAAGTTCCTTTATTTCCTGTAGGAGAATCTACTGATGCCACTTTTGACTATTCCTTAGATGATCAGAAACTTCCTGTGCTCAATCGTTTTAGCTATCTTACTTGTCTGCACTGTGAAGATGCTGGAATAGAATTGGTTTTTGACAATGGTTTGGGGATCATAGAAGCTGGAATTTTTTCCAATTTGGGTGTTGACTCTTACCGTCTAAAATCAGCCTCAATAAATGGGGAGTATTATGGTGATTTAAAAAGTTTAGAGGATAAATCAGAACAGGGTAGGAGTAAATTATTAATTGGAAAAGGTGATCCTAAACTCAGTTTTAGCATCCAGAAAAAAGAGAAAAGCATGACCTTGATATTTAGGGTTCGAAATCCAACTAATCATTTATTGGGTTTCCAGTTTAATTCTAGTCAGACATATGATTTTGTAGTCCGTGAGAAAGAAAGTGGAATGGAAGTATGGAGGTGGTCTAATGGCTATTTCTTCAGTACTGTCCTTCGAAGCCATGCTCTTCTGCCCAAAAAAGAATGGGAGTATAAGACTAATTGGAATATGAAAGATAATGAACGTAATACTTTAAGAACAGGTTTCTACGAAGCTATAGCAATATTGACCACTAAAGTACCTCTTCTATCTTTACCAGTTGAAATTGTTCTACCTTAGTAGTGATATTTTTGTAATTAGGGTGTCGACTTAAAATTATTCTATTTCCCCCGAGTAAATCATGTCTGTTTCAAGTCTATGCTGCGAAAAAGAATTGAATTCGTTCAACTATTAAGATCAGTTATTTTTAGGGGAGGTTTGTCTATTAATTAGAGGTTAGATCTTTGTTGTTTTAGGCTGAAAAATCTTAAATAGTTTTTGCAAGGGATCGTAGAAAGAATCAACGACTCTTTCCTTTAGGGGAATAATAGCATTATCAGTAATAGTTATATTTTCAGGACAAACTTTGGTGCAGCATTTAGTGATGTTGCAGTATCCAATACCGTGGGCTTCTTGTAATTCTCCCAAACGATCCTCTGTGTCTAAAGGATGCATTTCTAGACCTGCAATATGAACAAGAAATCTAGGACCAATAAATTGATCATGGAGGTTATGTTCACGTAGAACGTGACAAACATCTTGGCATAGAAAACATTCGATGCATTTTCTAAATTCTTCAATTCGATCAATATCTTTTTGAGCCATGATCCAGGTTCCATCCTGGGTATCAGGTGGTCGTGGTTTAAATTTTTTGATCCTTTTCTTTGCACGGTAATTCCAGGATACATTGGTGACCAAGTCCTTAATAAGAGGGAAGGCCTGCATGGGCTGTATAGTCACTGGGCTATTCAGAGATAGAGTGCTAAGTCTCGTCATACACATGAGTCGCGGTGTACCATTAATCTCTGCTGAACAGGAACCACACTTGCCTGCTTTACAATTCCAGCGAATTGCAAGATCGTTAGCTTGTTCTGCTTGAATTTGACGGACCGCATCTAGTACTACCATACCTGCACCTACTTTTGTGGAGTATTCTTGATAACGTCCATTTTTAGAATTACCTCGCCAAATCTTGAATTTGACTTCAGCCATTATTGATTTTCCTCTATGATTCTTTTTAAATCCGCTGGCATTTCCGTAATCGGTTCTTTGATCATGAGCATTTCCCCATCAGAGCCTTTTCTTAGAATAGTATTTAGTTTTCCAAGAGACTCATCTTTTATTGGATAGTCTTCACGAAAATGAGCACCGCGACTTTCATTTCTTTCCAAGGCAGCGCGGGTAATAGCTTCTGAAACGGTCAAAAGGTGACGTAAATCCAGTGTTGTGTGCCACGCCATGTTATACTCTCGATTGCCGGAGATTACGATCTGTTCTAGTTGCTCCTGTAGTGTCGCGATCACTTGTAATGCTTGCTGCATTTCTTCTTTGATTCTAACAATGCCTACTAAATCTTGCATTGTCTGTTCCAGTTTTTGCTGTAATTGGTATGGTCCCTGGTCAGAATCATTAGAGGAAGCACCACTATTAAAAGCTTTCAGAGCAGTATCAATAGTTTCTTCTAATAGTGATGGATTAATCTTTACTAATTTATTTTTTTTAGAAAAATCAGCAGCATATTGACCAGCTCGTTTGCCAAAGACCAGGAGATCTGAAAGCGAATTTCCTCCCAATCGGTTTGCTCCATGTAATCCAGCTGCAACCTCCCCACAAGCAAATAACCCAGGTAAACTAGTCATTTGGGAGTCAGCATCTACTCTTATTCCACCCATCACATAATGAGTAGTTGGACCTACTTCCATAGGTTCTTTTGTAATATCAATATCTGCTAACTCCTTGAATTGATGATACATGCTCGGTAATTTCTTCTTGATGTGTTCTGAGGCATGAGCCATTTTCTTTTTGATCCAGGAAATATCTAAGAACACTCCCCCGTTAGGGCTCCCCCGACCCTCTTTAATTTCACGTACGATACATCTTGCTACATGATCGCGGGTTAATAATTCAGGTGGTCGTCGTGCCTTCTTATCACCTTGCGTATATCGCCACCCTTCTTCTTCATCACTAGAAGTCTGAGAGAGGTATAATTCTGGAATGTCATCAAACATGAAGCGATCCCCAGTATTATTAGTTAGAATACCGCCTTCTCCTCGAACTCCCTCAGTAACTAAAATTCCTCGGACACTCGCTGGCCAGACCATTCCTGTTGGATGAAATTGGACAAATTCCATATCAACCAGATCTGCTCCTGCCTTATATGCTAGAGCATGGCCATCACCGGTGTATTCCCAGCTATTACTGGTTACTCTATATGCTCTCCCAATTCCACCAGTAGCTAATATAATTGCTTTAGCCTGAAACAATATAAATCTTCCTTTTTCGCGATCGTAGCCAAATGCACCAGTAATTTGACCATTACCAGTCAAGAGCGAAATTACAGTACACTCCATATGTACTTCGATGCCCTGATGGATTCCATGATCCTGGAGGGTGCGAATCATTTCGAGTCCGGTCCGATCACCTACATGGGCAAGTCGAGGGTACTTATGTCCTCCAAAATTTCTTTGTAAAATCCTTCCATCATTTGTACGATCAAATACTGCTCCCCAACCTTCTAATTCATGTACAAGTTCAGGGGCTTCTCGAGCATGTAGTTCTGCCATTCGCCAATTATTAAGGTATTGTCCTCCCCTCATAGTATCTGCAAAATGTACTTTCCATCCATCCCGATCATCAACATTGGCCAATGCCGCAGCAATCCCTCCTTCAGCCATTACAGTGTGAGCTTTACCTAAGAGAGATTTACAAACCATACCTACGGAAGACCCTTCAGCTGAAGCTGCGATTGCTGCTCTTAATCCAGCACCACCAGCACCTACAATCAAAACATCATAGGTGTAAGTTCGATATTGATCCATTAGAAGATTCTCCAATCTGACCAGATTCCCATTGCACACAAACGTACATAAAGATCAGAAAAACCAACTGAAGAAAGACTCATCCAAGCGTATAACATGTGGCGTTTATTGAGGCAACTAGAGCCTTCGTAGGCTTTTAGTCTGAACCTACATTGAGAGATTTGATTTAAACGGCCACCGACAAGATGTCTCAGAGAATGGCAGCCTAAGGTATAACCACTAAGCAAAACCCAGTTCAGAATTAACACTAGTGTTCCTATCCCCATTCCAAATTCATTTTCACCATTGTTAGAATTGTAAAACCAGCAGGCATTCCAGGAATCATAACCTAGGAGTATCAGAAAGATTAAAGCTAGATAAAGAAAGTATCGGTGGACATTTTGTACTATAAGAGGAAAGGAGTTTTCACCGCAGTAGTTCTTACGTGGTTCACCAACTGCACACGATGGTGGATCAACCCAGAAGGCTTTGTAGTATGCACCACGGTAATAATAACAAGTCAGTCTAAAACCTCCTGGTGCCCATAATATTAGGAATGCTGGTGACCACGGTAACCAGTTTGGATACCAAAGAGGTTTAGGACCAAATAAATTATGTGGTGAATCTCCAAAAATCTCTGGTGAGTAAAATGGTGAAAGGTACGGTCCCCAGTGATAATTGTCACCTTGAAAAGCAGCCCATGTTGAATAAATGATGAAAGATGACAGTCCACAAAAAACTAGCAAGGGTTGAAACCACCAAGCATCTTGTCGACTCGTTTGTCCAAAACCAGCTTGCTTAATAGCAATCTGGGTTTCAGTCATTGTAAATTTCTCCTGAGTTTAATGAGGAAATCTTTTAATTCTTATCCAGACTGGTTGACAGGAAGATTCTAGGTTTTGATAGGGGTTTTTTCAAGATCTACCTTAGTAGCACACCAAATCTGTAATATCGGCCACAACAAAAGAACGCAGGAACTAGAATAATGGGGGTAATAAAATTAGAGAAGAGTTCCTGACATTCACACACAACGAAGTGGAGAGTACCCTAAGAGAGAGCAACGATCAAGAGAGGATTTTTTTTAATCTCGATTTAAGCGAATTAGTACTTTGAAACTTTTAACTAAATAGGTTGTTTGAGCGTGTTCAATCTGAGTAAATCATCCAGAACCAATTAAAAATAGTTTAATCGTTACATTGGTCAGCACCCTTTAATACAAAACGTTCTAAAAACATCCCAACACTTTTGAAATATGTGTCAGCTCCTACTTGAATAACGTCATTATGTTTTGCCTTAGGAATCAAGAGCCATTGCTTGGGTTCTGGTGCACTGTCATAAAGAGATCGACCTAGTTCTACTGGAACCACAGTGTCTAATCCTCCATGAATGCATAGTATTGGGCAGGTTACACCAGAGATTTTATGCTGAGTTAAGTAGGTATCTTTCATCAGAAGGCTAACGGGTAAAAAGGGATAATGTTCCCTAGCAACCTCAACAGCAGAGGGAAATCCTGATTGGATAATTATTGCTTTAGGGGGAGTACGAGTTGCCATTTCCACTGCCACTGACGAGCCCAAGGACTCTCCTAGATAAACTAAAGGGTGATCAGTATGGCTTTTAAGCCAATTTAAAGCTGTTTGGCTATCTTGGTATAATCCATTTTCAGTAGGAGTTCCTTTACTGCCCCCATATCCTCTATAATCTAAGATAAAGATGCCGTAACCATACTCATGAAAACGCTGTATCCAATTAAGTCGATGTCCTCGATGACCAGCATTACCATGAAAAAAAACTATCGTTACAGGAATGCTTCCGGGCCAATACCAGCCGAAAACAATAACTTTGTCTTTGGTTACTAGCGTAATATTTTTTAGTCCACGAAATTTTTGTTCTTGGGGTAAGGACACTGGATGAGGATTGGGAAAGTATTGTAGTTTTCTCTGAAAAAAATATACTGCACCAATAATGAGAAGATAGAGTACAAAAGCACTTTTTAATAATTGCCAGAATAAAGAATCAATGGATTGAGTCATTTTTCCCTTAATTCCCATAAGTATAGAATTTTTTTCTAACTATTGGAAAACCGAGCCATAGAATGGGTTTATTATAGAAAAGGAGTTAGTTTTTAAATAAGTTTGTTCTCCTCATTACAGGCTTTGGGCGGATAGATCTGTTGGAGGTCGAACTCTATCACTTTTAATAGAACATTCATTAATGTATTGAAGATTGTCATTGTTTATGAAAGCAAACTTCAATGATAGTTGGTGTCTGCTAAAATGGGAGTTCCCTTGGGTTTGTCATATGGACTATAGTAGAATTTTTGTTTGCGATACCTGAACAATAATAAATATCTCAGATTCAGTATGGCAAATTCTTTAGGTTTTTTGACATTTTTTTCTTTTCAATTAAAAATAATTGATTTGTGTTTACCGTTGTATACGTTAACCTCACCCTGATTTGGTCACTTATACTTTATGGATAAAGATTTATTGTGAATTCTAGTAATGAATCTAGTTTGTGTAACGTAATAGGTGCTAGGTTCTTTTTGTTAGGAGTTTTATGTCGAGAATAGTTTTAGATATTGATGGCTTATTTAAAAAATATGATGATGTGATTGCTGTTGATCGGATTACTTTTCAAGTAAATGAACAAGAAATCTTTGGAATTCTTGGCCCAAATGGAGCAGGTAAAACTACTACTTTGGAAATGATTGAAACCCTAAGGTCAGTTGACGAGGGCACCATAATAGTCGATGGTCTCAATATCCGTACTCATTCTCAGGAGATCAAAAGCAGGATAGGAGTTCAGTTACAGTCTTCTTCATTTTTTGAGAAATTAAACTTGACGGAGCTACTCTTATTATTAGGAGAACTGTATGGAAAATTAGTGAATCCTCAAAATTTATTACACGAAGTTAATCTTAGTGAGAGAAGCAAGGCACAAATTGGACAACTTTCAGGAGGACAACAACAGCGTTTCTCAATTGCTGCAGCACTAGTAAATGACCCAAACTTGCTTTTTTTGGATGAGCCTACAACTGGACTCGACCCAAAAGCAAGGAGACAGTTGTGGGACATCATTCAAAGAATGCGCAACGAAGGTAAAACTGTTATTTTGACCACACATTATATGGAAGAGGCAGAGGCCTTGTGTGATCGTGTAGCCATTATGGATAGGGGTAAAATAGTTGCCAATGCTCCTCCTAAAGAATTGGTAAAAGACCTACTTTCTACCGGTTTTAAGAAAGAACGAATGGAAAGGTTTGCCACTCTAGAGGATGTTTTTCTCCAATTAACTGGCCGCCCTTTACAAGAGGAATAAAGTCCCTAATGCAGTAAGTTAAACAATGTTTGTAGTTTAGCTGTTGCTAAAAAATCCCCAGAGCTTAGTGAAACGAAAATACAAGGTTATTTAACATTGCTGAAAAAACTACACAGGCGACGGTTTACTATGAGGGTTCGGTGGAAATTAACGGTAGCCTCTCTGAAGATATTTACCCGTCAGAAAGAAGCAATTATCTGGACGATGCTACTGCCAGTGCTCATGGTAGTATTATTTGGGTTTATCAGTTTTGAAGGATTAGGAAAGATACAGATAGGTTTGGTCAACCAGGAAAATTCTGAAATTACTGACTTAGTGGAAGCTTTAAAAAGTGTACAAACTATAGATTTGAAAGAAGGTTCGGAAAAATTTGAACGTGATCAGCTAAGAATTGGTGAACGTCATCTTGTTCTAGTTATCCCTTCCTCATTTACATTTTCAAACTTAGATGAAGTTAGAATTTTAGTTAACGATTCAAAACCTCAGGAAACACAACTTGGTATCCTAATTCTTAGAAAAATTTTTGATGACAGGGTGTTTTCAGAACAATCACTAGTTAAACGGGCTAATTTAAAGATTGAATCAGTAGCTAGTCATAATCAGACATACATAGACTTTTTCCTGCCAGGTGTGCTTTCTTTAGCCATAATGCAGAGTGGTATTTTTGGAGTGGCTTTTGGATTTGTTTCCCTCAAGAAACGGGGAGTATTAAGGAGATTGTCGGTGACACCAATCAAGCCTCTGGATTTTGTTATAGCTCAAGTAGCTATGCGGCTCATTGTATTGGTGGCACAAACAATTGTCTTGATAGGGGTAGGGGTCTTGTTTTTTGATTTAAAGTTCTTAGGAAATTTACTTGACCTATTCCTATTTGGAGTTTTAGGAGGAATAGTATTTTTAGCGATTGGGTTTGTTTTAGCTGGAATTGTAAAAACTGAAGACCAAGTAGCGCCGTTAGCTAATGTTGTTTCATTGCCTATGATGCTTTTATCAGGTGTTTTCTTCAACCGTTCAAATCTTCCCGATTTTGTTCAGCGAGTAACTGAATTTTTCCCCCTCACTTATCTAGCAGATGCTATGCGAAAAATTATTTTAGAAGGATCAGGATTTTCAGATCTTCACATTCAGGCATTAGGACTGAGTTGTTGGTGTCTGTTATCAATTTGGTTAGCAGTTAGGGTTTTCCGATGGGAATAAGGGGTTTCTATATCCATGGAAGGAATTTTTTACCTTCTCGCCACTGTTATAATTCTTAAGGGTCTAGTTGGAGTACTGCAAGGTCTTCACTATCGAAGATACTTCCAAAGAGAAATAAATGATGTGACTTATTCTTCGCCAGCTCTGGTGTCGGTAATTGTGCCTTGTAAAGGTCAAGATTTTGAGTTGGCACAAAATCTCCAGGCAATGCTTGATCAAGACTATGAGGACTATGAGGTTATCTTTGTGACTGCCTCGGACAAAGACTCCTCTTTGCCTGTAATTCATGAGGTTATCAAAATATTCCCTTCTAGACGGGTAAAAATTGTCAGAGCAGGTTTTTCCGAAGGACAGGGGGAAAAAGTTAATAATTTAATCCAGGGGATTCACCAATCCGATAGAAAATCACAGGTTTTAGTTTTTGCCGACTCTGATGGCCGGCCTCATCGTCTTTGGTTGAAGGATCTTTTGAAAAGATTGTACGAACCCAATGTTGGTGCCTCTAGTGGTTATAGGTGGTTTTTCCCTAGAAATGGAAACTTTGCTAGTGTGTTAAGAGCATCGTGGAATGGGGCAATTGCATCGCTATTAGGTAATCATAAACATAATTTTGCCTGGGGTGGATCGACAGCAATTCAACGTTCAAATCTAAAGAGAATTAACTTGTTAAAATACTGGGAACATACTATTAGTGATGATTTTTCACTTACGGAGGCTGTACATAATGCTTGTCTTCACGTTCATTTTGAACCACGTTGTTTAGTGAGCTCTCATGGGGATTGTACTTGGAGTGAGTTATTGGAATGGTCTAGTCGTCAGATTATTATTACAAAAATTTATTCAAGAAGTTTGTGGAAACTAACTTTTCTTTCTGAAGTACCTTTTGTTTTATTCTTCTGTTGGGCTCTGGGTAAATTGGTCTGGCTGATTTCAACAGGAGTAAGCACAGTAAACTCTGCAATAGTTACAGTATTACCTTTATCAATCCTGATAGGAGTTGTGTTTTTGTTAAGCAGTATCAGAGGATTTCTTCGTTGGGAAATGGTTAGAAGTCTACACCCTGAAGAAAAAGAATGTCTCGATAGAGATTGGTGGGGTTATTTGTTGCTAGCACCGTTAGTTTCGACCTTAACTATTTATAATCTTATTATCTCTCTATTTTCTTCGACTGTCCGTTGGAGGGGAGTTTACTATGATTTGAAATCAAAAAATGAAGTCAACATCATACACGATACCCAAAAAAAAAATAGATAACGGAATATTTTCACTTGGCCCACTCCATATAGGTTTACTCTGCTGGAGTTTAGAAATGTTGGGATTTAACGCCACTATTTAAATAATAGATTACCAGTTAGCTATGAAATGGTGGAGAAGGGCTGCTAATCAGGAAGATAATAGTGCTCAAGTCTCTTTAGGATGGATGTATTAGAGTGGTGAGGGAGTTCTAAAAGACTATGTATTAGCCTACAAGTGGTACAATCTAGCTGCTGCTCAAGGAAATAAACAGGCTCCTAAATTCAGAGGTAACCTAGTCAAATTAATGACTCCCTCCCAAATAGCTGAAGCTCAAAGACTAGCTAGAGAATTCAAGCCCAAGAAAGAAAATCTAAGAAGTAATTCCACTGATCAACCCAAAGGAGAAAACTAATGATAGGTCTTATTGTTTCAGTGGTCCTGACTTATTTCATTGTCTTTAAATGGTTCAGAATAGGTCGAATTGTAAAAACTGTCCAATATGGTTGGCTCTATGTGGCATTGCTTGTATTTGTTGTTTGGCTTGTTATTAATTCTATTCTTCTCTTCTTTGGTATTGGTGGGTAATAGGAGGAAACCTTAAAGTAATACTTTATTCCTTTTTGTTACATCACCTCTTTTGAGTAAGCCTCCCTGCTACCTCTGTTGCATGTATAGAACAGAAGGATGAAATGTTACAGAACAGATGATGAAGAAATTACTCAAATGGAGAATAGGTATAGGATTTAGATTTTATAACTGGGGATACCCATACACAAAATTTTTTAGATTTGGAATAAACTTTAGAATAATAATTTACAACACCCTCTACCCAGAAGACCTCATCCCTTTGATTGAA
>CAYWYX010000024.1:0-31032 GCA_964462735.1 uncultured Acidobacteriota bacterium
TAATCAAAACATGTAAATTGAATATTTTGACATCAAATTACTGAAGAAAATCGAAAGGGATCTAATTAAAATTTACTCTTCAGGAAAGCTTCGAAGATTTTCTGGAAGTCCAATTTGGTCATGATCATAAACGCCAGCAGTAAAAGTAGGCCAAGACGGGCCACCTATATGTTTCCAATTCTCACCACAAAGCCAGGCAAACATATTCGCTGCATCCACACTAAGTGGAGGGAAAACATTCTTGCTCCATGAAAAGTTAAATTTCGGATCAATTACCCAATCACGTTGCGGGTCAGATGTACGCCAATAGGTGTATTTCAGGTTATTACGAACACCAGTAGCACTGCTAGCAGTTCGTCTATGCAAAATTGAATAAACAGTGATTACTATAGATCCGGGAGGTGAGTTTGTTAAAACTGCAGACTTCATACTCTTTAGTCTACCAAGAAAAGCATTTCGGGCCCTAGTTAGATGGCTACCAGGTAACAACTCCGTAGGCCCCATTTCTTTGGTAGCGCCCAAGGGATAGTAGAATACCTGCAGGCAATCAAGTCTATGGGTAAAAATAGAACCAGCATCAGGATGCCAGGGCTGGGCTGGAGCAGGACAATGCACTTGATGGCTACTTATAACTCTAGGTAACAAAAACTCTTTCCCAAGTAGAGATCTAACGGCACCTGCAGCTTCCGAATTCTTGATGACGGCATCAACAAACCATTCTTCCTCTAAAATATCAACTGGTTCTTCAGAATTTCGTGTGTCCAAGTATTTAGATACTCTCTGATTAACTGTATTATTCACAACACCTTCTAAAATTATAAATCCATATCTACAAAAATCTAACACTTGTTGGTCAGTTAGAGTCGGCTTGCAGTCATATTTTTCAGTTTGCATTTAAAACCCCACTACTTTTCCAAAACAAACTCGCAGCCTAAAATTCGATCTATCTCATCTGGATGGCTATATAAAAGGGATAAATCTGGAAACTTGATGATCCGCCAGCCATCTTTCATTGCATCTAAAACTGTGTGATAAGGCCAATCATCATAGTCTTCAGGAGGAAGGTGAATTTCTCCATTTTCAATAATCGACATTCCATTTACCGGGGAATCTACCGATGTACTATGGGTTTGGAGATACAAGAGCTTTTGACAGGGCAAGGATTCATTTTTTCTTAAAATTAGATCATCCAGAACTTTCACTAGTTCTGCTTCAGTCAAAACTCCCTTATTGAGCTTGTCCACTAATTTCTTTTTTTCGATAGGTTCAAACATTCAATGTTCTCTATTCACTCAATCAATGAAGCTATTTTAGGGGATTTAGTCTCACTCCCATCATGACTTTTCTCCATAAATTAGATCACCATATTATGCAATACGACTATAGGTTCCAATAAGGCATGAAGGAAATAATGCTCCTCTCCCTTCTAAGAGCGCCCGGTGTAGTTCTTCTGCAAGTGTTTCAACACCCACTTCCTCAGCGGTGACAACTCCGAATTTTTCCATCATAGGGAGCAGACTCTTTACTAACTCTGCCAACCAATCCGTTCCCTCCTTCGAGGTGCCAGGATCTAGTCTCTGACAAACTACTAGATTAGGTTCTTTAATACCAATATCTTTAAACATATACCACAGCTGAGGTCCAAGGTCTAAGGGGATGCCAGCTCGTTTGAAAGTCTCAGTAGCCCATCCAAGGACTTTCTCGACCTTTGCTACTACTGGAACTGATCGAACAACACTCATATCGACTTCGATAAAAGCAAGGACTCCACCTGACTCTATTCTTTTCACTAAACTCCTTAGAATTGTTGTTGGGTCCGCTTGAAACATTAAAACAAACCTGCCAATAACAGCATCAAATTTTAATGACGGATCAATTTTTTCAATGTCACTGACTAAAAAATCAATATTTTTAATTTTCAATTCCTTGGCCCTATTGCTTGCCCGTTTTACAGCTTGATGGGAACGGTCTATGCCCAGCACAGACCCAGAAGAACCAACTAAGTTTGCTGCTAAAAAGCTTAGATCCCCAGCACCACAACCAATATCCAACACTCGCATTCCAGATGTAATTTCTGCCTTTTGTAAAACCTCTAAACTAATTTCTCCCCAGTACTGTGCTTGAACAGATAATCTTTTTAACTCATCTTCTGTATGACCAAGAATATAAGGTGGGTTTGTTTTCTTATTCATATCTCTATCATTAAAAGGTCGTTTAACCCACGAACTGTCTTGGAAATGAATTTAACCATTCACAGATTAATTAAAGATGGTTAATCAACTTTTTAAAATCAACAACAGGGGCTATCAGGTTCACAACAGGCCGCTTCTACAGAACTATTTTTCACTCCAGTCTCTAAAACTTTAAACCTTCCTTTATAGGGAGGTTTACTGAGTTTTTTTGCTGTGTCAGAGCAAATCTCAACCGGCTCATTTCTTGGAAAGAAGTGGCCTTCTTCATCAATGACGGCCTTCTGCGGCCCTAGATAAATAGCTGTTTGGCCCTGAAAAATACGAGGCAAGGTCTTTTCAAGCTTATATCCACGTATGGTCATGGAAAAAAATGAATATCCTTCTACTTCCTTCCAGTATCTTTTATTTAAAATCTGAAGTCCATAGAATCCAGCCTGCTCTAAATACACAAGAAATTCTTCCTCTGTAAGAGCTCCAGCAATGCACTCGCCCCAGAGGTGTGAATTGACACGCATATGAATGGGAAGGGGTTCTTCACTCAAAACATCACTTAATACTATCCTCCCATGATTCTTAAGAACCCTCCACATTTCAGAGAAAACAGCTTTTTTTTCAGGCGATAAATTGATCACACAATTTGAGGTAATCAAGTCAATAGTTTTAGTTTCTACAGGAATTTTTTCAAGGAACCCTTGACGAAAATCTACCACGTCATACCCTAGATTTTCAGCTACCTTAGGTTTATTCATATTAGCCACAGACAACATCTCCTTTGTCATATCCACTCCTATGACCTTTCCCTGAGCTCCCACCTTCTTGGCAGCAACAAAACAATCAATTCCGCCTCCTGAACCCAGATCCAAAGCTGTTTCACCAGGAATAAGATCAGCCATACTTATCGGTGAACCACAACCATAAAATCTCTCGACAACATCGTCAGGAATGTGACTTATCTCTTCTGCATCATAGTTAAGGGGACAACAGAGTTCAGCCTGAGGTTTAACCGCAGCCTTCCCATAGAATTCTCGAACCTTACTTCTAGAACCATCAATATCAAAAGCTAAAACACAGTTGGAATGTAGGGTGTCAACAACTCTTTCCTGATCGACATTGATCATATCTTCACTAGTATTGCAGTTTACCGCACCTTCACCCATGGAATGAAATACGACTGGAGCATCGAACCCAGAATTTTGATTAAAACCCTTACGTTTCTTATCAGCCAATTCAAACATCACATCTTGTGCCAGAGCTTTATAAACCTGGTAATAAGGATCTGGACCATGCAAATCTCCTAAACCTTCCTCACTTAAGTTGAAAAAATAACTATGTTCAATATCACCACCACCTAAAATATATCGAAACGGATCCTGGATAATAGAAGAGTTATTAACAATAGAAGCTGCTCTAAATTTCTTTCCAACATCAGCCTTATGCCAAATCTGACGAAGAGTTTCTTTAGTAATTGTTCCGGCTGCTAAGGGGTAGTGGTTGGCAAACGCTGCAGAAGGATATACTGTTCCATCAGAATAGATACAAAGTGAGTCCCAAAACTGGTTACCTAGATCATATTTTACGTAGGGAGTTCCATTTACCCGTAATTTCAAGGATTCAAAGTTGTCTAAACTCACACCTAGGATTTTTGCCTGTTGAACCGTTTCTCTTGCCACCCTTATTAAATTATCAGTGTCTGGAAAAGAATCGGGATCCGTCTCAATGATTCGTCCCCTATGATGTAACCACATTAAGTGCTGAGATTCAGCTCCCCAATCTTTAACTAACCTGGTAATCTGTGGCATCTCTTCCATATTCTTTTTAGTAACCACAGAAGTCAGTGAAACAGAAAATCCCAAATTTGTGATGGCTTTGGTTCCTCTGGCAATCTTGTCAAAAGTTCCTTCACCCCTATAATGATCATTGCTTTCTGCTTGGGCACCATCAACTGAAACCTGCAGGCGAAGACGATTACGATTTACTTTTTCAAGATGTTCTAGCTGTTTACCTTGAAAAAAAAGACCATTTGTTAAAATGACAAGTTCTAATTTTTTTTCTTGGGTAATTGTTTGAATTAATTCAAAAATATCGGAACGAATAAAAGGTTCTCCTCCCGTGAAATAAAAACGTTCAACTCCACATTCGACTGCTTGATTAATGATTTCAAGCAGAAGTTTTGTGGGCAGTCCTGAATCTGCTACTGGAGAAGACTCCACTAGACAATGAGTACAAGTCAGATTACAAGAATTATTAGTATGAAGCCATAATTCCCTCAAGGTTTTCACCTTTAAATGAAAGGCTCGACCACGGTAGGTTTCCTTTTGGATCGGTGACAGGGAGAAAAACCCTAGTCTTAGACATTCTCGAACAAAGAGGTGGATATGGAGGTGAGCTTTAGTAAATTCTAGTTGAAAATAACTGGCATAAAGTCGACACAAAGCACCAAATGATTTAGGTTCTTCTAACCATCCTAAAATAACTTTTGCTCGTTCATCACTAGAAAACCAATTAGGTCCTTCTGGATCAACGAAGAACCAAAGATTTTCTCGCTGAAAAGCCACTAACTCTGGGCAATAAATGAGTTGATCTTCTTTGAGTTGGGATAACATCACTCCATTTTTCAATTCAAATCTACCTCATTCCAAAGATTAACCAACCAGTCAACCACTTTCTCCTTACCAAACACCACATCGTAGCAACCACCTTTTCTTGATTCGTCTTCTCGTTTAAGCCAGACAAACTTACAACCAGCTTCTTTTGCCAATACTACAGTAGCGGCAATATCCCATAAATGAAGATCCGGATCCAAAACAGCTCCTACTGAACCTTGTAAAGCTAATCCATGACCGAAACAATCACAATAGCTACGAACACTTGAATGAGATTTAACTAAGCGATCTAAAACATTTATCTTCCCTGATTTAGAAAATTGACTTCGATTGCCGACAGAAATAATTTCATGTTCAATCATTTTAGAATCATCAATGTCATTAACGACTAACTTGGTGTTATTACACCAAGTTCCTAGTCCTAAAGCACCACTGTACCGACGCCTTATTCCAGGCAGGTCAATAACTCCCAAAACTAAGTTCCCCTTATAACGCAAAGCTAAAAGGGTTCCATATAATGGAATTTTATGAAGGAAACTATGAGTGCCGTCAATAGGATCAATAATCCATTCGTAATCGGATTCTGAGCGATGACTAGGTAGTTCTTCACCAACAATAGAATGTGACGGATACCACAAAGCTAGCTTAGAACGAATTTTTTCTTCTATGGCAAAGTCGACATCTGTAACAAAACTGCTGTCGGGTTTGAGGTTATGTCTAAAACCTTTTATCAAGAATTGATCCACAAGGTGCCTTGTTTCGTCAGCTATCTGAATCGATTTATCCAAAAAGCCTTTCAATTCTTCTTTATTGGGCACAGCTATTTCATCTGATGGACTGTAGTCATTCATTTTTTGATATTGATCCTAAATTAAGAGAAATTCTACAAGATCAAAATAGCTACTCAGCTACAGTAGCTTTACCATAATCTAGCTTTTTAGGATATTTCTTTCTGAATAAAGCAATCGTTATTAAGGTAAGTTACTTAATTATTCCCCTGAACAGGTTAAAAAAAGCTTTTCAACAGGGGAGAAAGTAGTATCAATGGTCTTTTCATTGGTAGGCTGGAGTTATTTACCAATCTTCATCAAGCAAACTAGACCCTCCAGCAACAGCTGGAACGAAAAAGACTTCACTTTCAGCCTCTACCTTATACTTGAGACCTTCTTGACGGACTAAACCATCAACAAACACAGTCAGGCCAGATCTTAAACGATCATTCTCTAGTAATCTATTTTTAATTCCTGGAAAAAGCAGATCAAGCTGATCAATCAATTCACCAACCGTATTGCCACTGACCGCTTGCTGTTGAACGTTCCCTGTCAATGAATGCAAAACACCAGGAATATGAACAATAGCCATAATCATTAGCTTTCAAAAGATCTAATAAATTAAAGGTTCAGAGCCGGATACTAGCTCTGAACCTTTAAAATATTCTCAAAAAAATTTCAAACTTTTTCTTGTAATGCCTTAATTACTTTAGGCGGAGACATCGGAAGATCCCCCAATCGAACACCTATCGCATGATAGATCGCATTAGAAACAGCAGGTTGAGGTGGAACAATTGGCACTTCCCCAACACCTCGAACTCCATAGGGGTGCCCAGGATTCTCCGCCTCAACAATAATGGTTTCAATCATCGGAAGGTCAAGGCTAGTTGGCATACGGTAGTCAAGAAAACTTGCATTCATCAATTGACCCGCATCATTATAGAAGTATTCCTCGTTCAAAGCCCACCCGATTCCCTGTGCGACACCTCCCTGCATCTGTCCTTCCACATAAGGGGGATAGATAGCTTTGCCGGCATCCTGCACAGCCGTATATCGCAAAATTGTTACCTTGCCAGTCTCGGGATCCACTTCTACATCCACAATGTGGGTTCCATATGCTCCTCCATGGTTTTGAGGGTTGACCGTAACACGTGCACCTACATCAATTCCATGTTGACTTAGATTTGCTGCTAGCTCTTTGATAGTAAACTGCTTGGAGGAACCGTTAGTGGTTGACAAAGTTCCATCGGCAAAGGACACATTGTCCTTATCAACTTCCCAAATTCTAGCTGCTTGCTCAATGAGTTGTTGACGAATTTTTACACCAGCCTCATAGGCTGCTATTCCGGTAGCAAAGGTTACTCTGCTACCTCCAGTCACATCGGTAAAACCAATAGAGTCAGTATCCACTACCGAAGGGATGACCTCTTCAGCGGAAATTCCCAAAACTTCAGCCAGTTGCATGGCGAGCGAGGTTCTCGTACCTCCAATATCTGTTGAACCTTCTTGAAGTGTCACTGTTCCATCACCGTTCAGCCGGGCAGCAACACTGGATGTAAGTCCAGCATTCACCCAATACCCGGAAGCAACGCCTCTACCCCGATTGGCACCTTCTAATTTCGATTGGTAATGTTCAGAATTCTTAGCAGCTTCTACAGTTTCAAGACATCCAATTTTTGGATGGGGAATGCCATTACACTGCTTATCACCTTCTTTAGCACCATTCTTCAGACGAAACTCCAATGGATCCATCTTTAAAATTTGGCAAAACTCATCCACCATGCTCTCAACAGCAAACTCAGAGTTAGGAGCCCCTGGAGCCCTGTAAGCAGCAGTCTTGGGCTTATTGACAACAACGTCATTCATCTCAATAAAAAGATTTTCAATCTTGTATGGAGCAAACATGCAGATCCCACCAATTGCAACAATAGAACCAGGAAAACCACCGGCTTCGTAAGCTAGAACGGCCTCTGCTGCCGTAATTTTTCCTTCGTTATTTACGCCCATTTTTAATTTGACATGGGATCCCGAGGTTGGACCAGTACCTACAAAAACTTCAGTGCGGTCCATAACCACCTTTACGGGGCGTCCAGATTTTTTTGAAAGCAAAGCAGCGACTGGTTCACCATAAACGTTTATCTTGCCACCAAAACCCCCTCCAATTTCAGTAGGAACAACTTTTAATTTTGAAACAGGCATGTCAAGAATCTGGTGAACAGTTGTACGGACATTAAATGCTCCTTGGGTTGTAACCCACATGGTTAGATAACCATCGGGGTTCCACATTGCCGTTGCAGCGTGTGGCTCAATGTAACCTTGATGGACAGTAGCACAGCGATATTCACGTTCTAAAATGTGATCAGCTGCTTCAAACCCTTGCTTAAGGTTACCTTGCTCATGCTTAGAGCACGAGGCAATATTACTGGGCTTATCACTCATTTTCCCAAGTCCTTCATCAGTGTATAGATTCTCATCCAACAAGGGGGAATCTGCTTCCATAGCCTTCAGGACATCCATCACTGGTGGAAGAACTTCATAGTCAACCTCTATTAGCTTGAGAGCCTCTTCTGCAATATGGGGATTAGTTGCAGCTACGGAGGCAACTGCATGCCCGTGATACAAAACTTTTTTAGATGCCATTACATTCTCAACCATGGGTTGCAAAGGCACTTCTCCCGCCTCTCCCAAAACAGCCTTACGATCTCCCGCATCTGGAAAATCGGCTGCAGTCACTACTGCTTTTACCCCATCTAAAGCTTCTGCTTTGTCAGTGCTAATGGACTTAATCCAAGCATGGGCATGGGGACTGCGAAGAACTTTTCCAAACAACATACCAGGCAACTGCGTATCAGCACCATAAGCAGCTCTTCCTGTAACTTTGTCAACACCATCATGTCTGACCGGTCTTGTCCCAATAACCTTATACTTTTTTTCACCATTCGTATTAAGGGAGTAATTCATTTATTCACCTCCAATTTAGCCTCAGCATCGATAATAGCACGAACAATCTTGTCATAACCTGTACATCGACATAAGTTTCCAGCACACCAGAGGCGGATATCAGCTTCAGTAGCCTTAGGTTTTTTCTCTAAGAGGGCCTTACTTGCCATTATAAAACCAGGAGTGCAGATTCCACACTGTAGTGCGGCATTCTCCAAAAAAGCCTGTTGCAAAGGATGAAGACCTTCTGGCCCCATGACTCCTTCAATAGTTTCAACCTTGCAACCATCAACTTCACCGCCCAAAACAACACAAGAGTTAACTAAAACTCCATCTAAAATAACACTACAGGCACCACAATTTCCGTTATTACATCCTTCTTTACTACCAGTAAGTTTGAGCTCCTCTCTAAGAACTTCTAGTAAACTCTGTCTTGGTTCACACAAAAATTCGACTTCCTCCCCATTGATATTTGCTGTCACTTGTATTTTTGCCGCCATGGTCTATACCTCCTTCGCTCGTTCTAACGATTTTTGAAGTGCCCGCCTCGTTAATACTCCAGACAAGTGCACTCGGTATTCTTTAGTTCCTCTCATATCAGAAATAGGACGGGCTGCAGCTTTTGCGACTGCTGCGGCCTTCTCTATCAACCCATTATCAATCTGCTTACCTTCAAGTTCAGCCGCAGCTTCACCAACTAGCAGAGTAGTTGGGGCAACTGCACCTAGAGAAATACGGGCATGCTTAACGGTTTTCTTGTCATCATCTAATTCCAGCGATGCCCCACATCCTACAACAGCAATATCCATTTCATTTCTTGGAATAAAACGGAGATAATGGGCTCCAAAATTCTTTGCCGGAGGTGGAATAAGAAAAGAAACAAGAAGTTCGTTGGGCTCTAAAACATTTTTTCCAGGTCCTGTACAAAAATCTTCCACAGGTACTTTTCTAGTACCATTAGATCCAGCAATAAAGCAAACTGCTGAATGGGCAACCAAAGCTGGAATAGAATCAGCAGCAGGGGAAGAATTACAAAGATTTCCACCAAAAGAGGCTCGATTTTGAATTGCGGTTCCCCCGATCAGAGAAGCTGCATCAACAAGGCCAGGGTATAGCTTTTCTATCTGTTCATTTTCATAAAAGCGGTAACAAGGCACCGAAGCTCCAAGAGTTAACCCCTCACTGGAGTCGTAAGATAATTCCATCAATTCCGGTATCTTTTTCCCATCTACTATCAATTCCAAATCTCGACGGTTCTCCCTTACCTGCACAATAAGATCTGTACCACCGCTCATAATTCTGGCATTTACCCCTTTTTGTTCTAGCAAAACTAAGGCTTCAGCCAAATTCTTGGGTGCAGCATATTCAAAAGCTTGCAATAGAATCCCTCACTTTCTCAATTCTTCTTAGTTCATAATTCGGGTAGTCTCAAGAAGGAAGACCTTAATGAATCTATTTTACGGATCGAACGCCTTAGATGCAATCGACTTTCTAATTCTAATGCAGATTTTTTTGCTGGCACATGCCAGTGATTCACAAACTTTTCTATTCAAAATCAAAGAAATTCGTAGTTACTCTTGACTTTCACTTACTAAAGATCACAAAATGTTCCCTTAAATTCTTGATGTTGTCACACCTATTTTTGTCAGCCGTTATCATTTTTAAAATTCTTATGTCCAAACTGCTAGACAAACAAATTAGGTACAAAACTAAAGGAGGCTTCCATGATTATATGGATGGCAACAGTTTTACTTTCCCTCTTTTTTAATCTTACATTTCCAGCATCTGCTCAGGAAAAAGGGAAACAAAAAACAGTAATAGATCCTGCCGTCGTAAAATCAATTGAAAAACTTGGTGGAAGTGTACGAAGAATTGCTCAGAATGAAGATGCTATTGAAGTTGATTTCCACCTAGGTCGGAATCATAAGGGTCTTAGGCAATTTGAAACTAGCTCTGATCAAACAGTTGCACCACCATCACTTGATGATGAACTTAGGATTTTGAAGGAACTCAATAATGTTGTTTCTCTTCATTTGGGTAGCACTGATGTAACTAACAAAGGATTGAGTCATGTTGCCGACCTAAATTCACTTCAAAGACTTCACCTAGAAAAAACAAGCATCACCGATTTGGGTTTAGCACATCTCAAGGGACTTAAAAATTTATCTTATCTTAATCTTTATCAAACTGCAGTTTCAGATGAAGGGCTGAAACATCTTGAGGGATTGAAAAATCTTAAACAACTTTTCCTATGGCAGTCAAAAGTAACCCCTAATGGGGTAAACCTTCTTCGAGAAGTTCTGCCCAGTGTTTTAATTGAACAAGGATGGGGACCCGATTCTGCTTCCGGATCTCAAAATGAAAGTTCCAAAACAAAGGGAACCAAATGAAAAGAACAAGACAAATCATCTGTAGCACTAACCTAATTTATTAAAGAATATATCAGTAACGTTTTGTTCGGATCAAAACACTGGCATTTAGGTTTTGACAATCCAAAGACCTAGAAAAATCCAAAAAGTCGCTTTTTTATGAGACTAACTAAACAGATTAAGACTAAAAAAAGTCTTACCTCAAATGAAATTGAAACCTATCGAGAAGAAGGATTAGTAATTCCAAAGTTTCGACTCCCCACAAACATCCTAACGAATTTACAAAACGCCTTGGAAGAACTAATAAGAAATAATCCAGGAGTTCGACCTGAAAAGCTAATCAGTGCACATGTAGATAAAATGACTACCGAAGGGGTGAAAGGTAGCTCAACTTTTCTCCAGTTTGCTGGTTACCAAGAAATTCTAGACATGGTAGAGGATTTAATTGGAACTAATATCATCCTTTGGGGTTGTCACATGTTCTGTAAAACGTCTGGAGATGGTCTTGAAGTCCCCTGGCATCAAGATGGTCATTACTGGCCAATCCGTCCCCTAGCAACCTGCACGGCATGGGTTGCTCTAGACTATTCAACACCTGAAAATGGAGCTATGAATTATATCCCTACTTCCCATAGATCTCATACGCACTATGCTCATCACACAGATAATTCAAATCGTTTAGTCCTCAACCAAGCATTAATGCCTGGACAAATTGATGAATCTCTCGCTAAACCAGTAATTCTTGAACCTGGCCAAATTTCCCTTCATGATGTTTATCTTGTTCACGGATCCCCTGCTAACAGATCAGCCCAACGGAGAGCAGGATTAGCCATTCGATATATGCCTGCAACCTCCCATTTTGATCGAGAAATTCCAGCAATGGATCAAATTGCAGATTTTTCTACAAGACCCATCTGGCTTCTTCGCGGAATTGATCGTTCAGGAAAAAATGATTTCCAGATAGGGCATTGAAGTTATAAGAACCGCCGTTCAACTGCGACTCTTATCCAGCAATCCTTGAAACACCTTTATGAATTTATCTGCAATTGGTGTGTTACATGAAGTTCTATGAATAGTTCTGTAGGAATTAAATTTTAAAATAGCAATAAGTACGCTTTTTCAGAAAAACTGCACTACATCTTCAAAATAACAATGACTGTGATCCCTAAGAAAAACAGTGCACATCCGAACAAACCAGCTGTCATAATCCAACCAGACTGCAGTTCCCTTGGCAAAAGGGATCGGTTTAAATAAATCACATGAAGCGAACTAGCTCCTAAAGCAATATTCATTAAGACAGTACCTACTTTGGCTATCTGGAGGGGATTAAATAAAGAAAGAGCAAACAGACCCCAAATACCATATATTGTTAGAATTCCGTAGTAGATTAACTTGACCTGGTTACCCTCCATCCGACGTGCCCTACTACTTACCGTCCAAAGAATATCTGTCCAGCGACGCGCAATATTTTCTCCTGAATGAATCTGATTAGGAGCTAAAACTAGAAAACTTATCAGCAAAGTAAGAGGCCACAATACATAACCGTAATCCATATATCTTGCTGCCATACCGTCTGCGACCATAGCTCCCACCCTATTGCCAGTAATAGGAGCGTTACGAATAAATTCTACAGACAACATACAAGGTAATGCCATACCCAGAAAACTTCCAATTACCCAGGTTGCTTGGTCTCGTTTTATATGTTTTATCCAACCTTTCCAACGTTTCATTGAATCTTTTCCAACTGAAAAAATCTCACCAACATGAGACAGGCTCACAGTCATTCCTCCTACCGCACTAGGTATAGCTCCGACACGTGCACCCATTCCCCAACCTTTATCACGAGCATAGTTAGAAAAGAGGCTATTGGTTAGGCCACCCGCTCCAGCAATAGCAGCTAATCCCGCTAACATTGCCCACTCCAGATTGGGAAGGCGACCATGCTTTTTAGCATAACTAAATAACCCCACTAATTCTAATCCCTGGTGATCAATTAATTCCTGAAAACGAGTTTTGAAAGTATCCGGAATATCCTCTATATTATCAAAGTGATTGATGTGGCCGTTTTCATTTACTGAAAAAGATATTGGTTGCCATGATCGATCAGAATCAATTGTACCTTGTACTATCAAAGTAACGGTTGGCTCTTTAACTTCAACATAAAATCGTTTTCTTTTTGCAAGGCTCTGAGCCCGTTCCAACATCCGGAGCCGTTGATTTTCTAGATACGAAGGAACTACATCTTCAATGCCAAATTTCTGTTGTTTTTCACCTTGATTCACTAAAAAGGATAAAACTACTGCTCTTTCATTTTGAAGGGTTCCACGAATTGTATACTGAACCTCATTTTCCTGAGCACTAATTGTAAAATGACCATCAGAAATAACTGTCCCAGCTCTTAAAGGAGCCGTTCCAACCCGGAAAAAACCGCTAAACACTTCTATTGCATTTCGCCCTGAAACCATAAATACTGAAGTAATAGTTAGAAAAATCAAAACAATTGCTACCTTGGTAGTCATTAAACGTTCAATCAGCCTATAAACAGTACCTCCAAATATTAAAGGGACGAAAGCCAATACGAAAATAATGTAGCCAAGAACCTTAACCAGTCCAGCCTCTGACATACCTATGCCGAAAAAGCTAGTCATTGCAGCTCCAGGCAAATGGCCCAGTAAGGCAGCCGCTAAAGGAACTGCAGCATTAGAGGCCATAAATGGCCAAATACCAGAAAATTCAACAATTGCATAGAACGGTACCCAAAAACGAACTCCTGGACGTGTTCTACAAAATCCTACATGCACTGGTTCTCCGCAGTAGAGCGTATAGCGCATTACTTCTAAATTATAGAAGAGTTGCATTAGAATACTTAAAGCACCCAACCAAAGAAGTGTCGGGCCATATTGTGCAGTCACAGCTGGGCCAAAAAGCCATTCTCCAGCTCCAACTGAACACCCAACCATGACAATTCCTGGTCCAATTAAAGTCGAAATATTTCTGAATTTGAAGGTCGGTGCTTTTGGTAATTCCCCACTACTCCAGGGTGGAATTTGTCCATAAGAGGACAAGTTGGATTTTTTGTTCATAGACTTCACCAATCATACGTATTATTTGCCACAAGGATTGCTTTAGGTTCAGTTAAATCTGAATTTAACTCTCTATTTTATTTGAACCATTTTAGACGATAGACTAGATCTAGATTTTCTGTTTCCCGGTTACCCACAAAAAAACTAATTAATTTCCCTGATATGACTGTAACTATCATACCTATGGGTCCAAACCACATAAAAGAAATACTATTGTCAAAGATGCAATAGGCTGTAACCGCTATACCTAATGATAATCCCAAAAAGGCACCACGCCATTCTGTTTTACGGAGAAGCATTCCTAAAATAAAAATACCTAACATTGGTCCGGCAAAACTATTAACGAGCTTATTAGCAATCTCAATTATCGAACCCAATCTTCCAACAAAGCAGGCTAATACAGTAATAATCACACCTAGAACAAAAGTGAACGCTCGAGAAATTCTTAGTTCTTTGGAATCTTCTTCCTCTATACTATTTTTGTTTGATTTAATTATCCAGCCTAATCGCTTACAAAAATCAGTGATGAGAGCAGTAGTACATGTATTTAGTCCTGAATCAATTGATGACATGGCAGCAGCCAGAATAGCAGCGATCATCATTCCTCTTAAGCCCCATGGCATTTGGGTAGCAATAAAATAGGGGAAAACCGAATCCCCACTAATGTTGGTTGGTAATTGGTCTGGTTTTAAGGCGTAGAAAGCATATAGCCCTAATCCAATTCCAATCATCGCGAAACCCATTACCGACCCTCCTACGGTATTAAGAACAAATGATTTCTGCATTGCTCTCAGAGACTTAGCTGCAAGATAGCGTTGCACACTGACTTGATCTGCTCCGTACATCGACAAGTTTGCTACTATTCCCCCAATCAAAGCTCCCCAAGAGGTAATCCGGGTTGTAGGACTCAGTGACCAATCAAAAACTTTGGTATTGCCCCCCTGTTCAGCAACTAACCACAGTCCGGAAAAACCATTGACCTCAGAACTAACAACCAAAAGAGCAATTATAGAACCAGCAGTAAGAACAAAAAACTGGGCGACGTCAGTCCAAATCACTGCTCTCATTCCACCAACAACTGTATACAATGTCGCTATCACACCAACGGCTAAAATCATTGGGATTAAAGGGAGTCCTGTGATTGTATGCAGAACTAAGGAAGGAACATAAACAGCTGTTGCCATCCAGAGAATTCTCCAAAAAACAAAGAATGCACTGGTCAACAGCCTAACAGAAAGGTTAAACCGTTTCTCCAAGTACTCGTAAGCAGTATAGACTTGCAATCGATGGTAAAAGGGCATAAAAACATACATTACCACTAAGGCCGTAGGAATCATTGATAGCATACCTACCGTAATCTTCAAATCATGGGTTCGATACTCCGAAGGACCGCCCATATAACTAATAGCACTATAGAGACTGGCAATCGTTGAAATTCCTATGGGGAACCAACCCATTGAACGACCTGCCAAAAAATACTCTTTAGTAGATTTTTGTCCACGACCAACCCATACTCCAATACCTACCATAATCAAGATATAGATAAGCATGATGGAGTAATCCAAGAACGAAAACACCTGCTGGTCCATTATCACCTCGAAACTTGGTTAACGATTACCACCACAATTGAAAAGGAAATTATATCTCATCGAAGGTTTGGTTTGTTACCTAATTAAACAATGTTTCGGATAGCTTATTACTATGGTCATCAGACTTCATTATATTAAATAACTACCTACGAATAACTGTTAGAAATCTTAAAAGTTAGATCCTGACGGCCAGTTGGTTGACCACCTTGAAAAATACTTACCGCATAACCAACCATTAGGGTTGTTACTAACCCCACCGTGCCATACCACAAAAATGAGATATTTGAAAAAAGGATGAAATAACTCGTGACAATACTTCCAACTAATAGACCTAGAAAGGCTCCGACTGGATTGCACCTGCGTGTCAACATTCCTAGTAAAAATACAGCGGCCATGGGACCAGAAAAACTGTTAACTAACTTATTAGTAATCTCAATAATAGAGCCCAATTCTCCAACATAACAAGCTAACACAGTAACAACAATCCCTAATATCAAAGTCAGCAACCTAGACAGTTTTAATTCTAATGCCCCTCCTTCAACCGGTAAGCTTCCAGAAAACAATCGCTCCATCCAATTGAACTTCCAGTTCAATCGTTTATAAAAATCAGTTATGAAGGCGGTAGTACAGGAATTTAAACCTGAATCAATTGAGGACATGGCAGCCGCTAAAATAGCAGCAATCATTATACCTCTCATGCCAATGGGCATTTGGGTAGCAATAAAATAAGGAAAAACCTTATCACCCTGAATTAGTGAAGGTAGTGCTTCTGGATTACTAATATAGAAGGCAAAAAGACCCAAGCCAATGGCTATGATAAATCCTTTCATGACCAAGCCAGCAAACACACTTAAAATAAATGATTTCTGCATGATAGGAAGTGACCTAGCAGCAAGGTAACGCTGTACGGAAACCTGATCTGCTCCATACATGCCTAGATGTCCTATTACTCCACCTATTAAAGCTCCCCAAGTTGTCACCCTAATTGTTGGGTTAAAAGACCACTCAAATAAATTAGCTCGGCCTCCCTGCTCTGCAATCGTCCACACCTCCTTTGGTCCACCAGTAGTAAGTCCTAAGAGCCACACTACAAAAACAGAGCCTGTAAAAAGAACGAAAAACTGGCAGACATCTGTCCAGATTACAGCCCTCATTCCGCCGGCTACCGTATAAAGCGTGGCAACAACTCCGACTCCTATAATGGTTTCTACCAGCGGCAATCCGGTAACCGTATGGAGGACTAAAGCTGGAACATAAGTTGCCGTTCCCATCCACAATAGCCTCCAAATCAAAAAGACTCCACTAGCTAAGATCCGTACTGAAAGATTAAAACGGTGTTCCAAATACTCATATGCCGTGTAAACTTGCAGGCGATGAAAAAATGGCATGAATATGTAAATCACGACAGGAATAATTAAAATAGTCGAAACATGTTGAACAGCCATAGTGAGGCCATGGGTATAGTATTCTGAAGGGGCACCCATATATGTGATAGCACTATAGAGACTAGCCAGAGTAGAGATGCCAACTGGAAACCAGCCCATTGAGCGGCCCGCCAAAAAATATTCTTTGTTATCTTTCTGTCCTTTTCCAACCCTCATCCCAATTGTCACAACCACAATGAGATAGGCTGCTAAGGTGAAATAGTCCAACATTGAAAACACATCTGTATTCATAAAACCCTTCTTAACGGGCCAGCTAAATTCTTAACTACTTTTAGATCTTAGTGGAAACTCATTTGCAATCTTTCAAACTTTGAGCAAAAATTTGTACTGTCTGCTTTAATGTTCGCTCGGTATCTATGGATTCAGGATTCTCACTACTCAAATTAGTACCTGCAATCAGCCTGAAAACATTTGCAGCACCTTGATGAATTTCAGAAGGAAGTCCGGCTTTGTCAAAAGTCTCAGCTATTTGTTCCATTTCGTTAATCCAACGAAAGGCCTTGGCCGGAACTCTATTCAGTTGCTGCATCGCTTTAAGAGCATTTGACTGACTAAAATCCAATTCAGTCTCTAACTCGTTTAAAAGTCCTAATCTCTCAGCAACAGTCAATACCGCTGCATGAAGAGCCATGGTACCCTTAGTCAGACCGGCATAGCACATCTTGATCGCCGAAGCAGCACCAATTTCATCACTTAAAAAACGAAGTTCAATCCCCTGCCCATCAAGGCATTGTAGAATTTGTTTGTTAGGTCCAGAGACATAAAAGCGTGGGAACAAACCGTTTCTTGGAGGTGGTCCAATAATTGAAGCATCTAGATACTCTCCACCAACATCTGAAATAATTTTTTCAATTTGTCTGCTAACCCTAGGAGATACTGCGTTACAATCTACAAAAGTCGTCGCAAATTTAGTATTTTTTATGGCTTTAGCCAGAGATTCAGCTAGCGTTACCGCTGCTGAAGGAACAATTATAGAAAAGACTAAATCTGCTTGTTCCAAAAGTTCTTCTAATGATTTTACCGTCCGAAACCCCGCCTTTTGGGCTAATGTGCATGTCCGAGAGGTCCGGCCAGTTAAGCAAGTTAATACATCAAGGCCACTTTCTCTAAACATCTTTCCTACTGAGTGTCCCATATCTCCAGGACTCAAAATAGCTATTCTTTTAATTTTTACTCGTGATTTTTTTCGAATTGGGATTACCTAGACAACCCCTATAGCCTGATGGGTTTTCCCTCTCGAGCAGACTGATAAAGGGCTGTAATTACAGAAATGTTATTAAAACTATCTTTTAATGAAATCACAGGGTTTTCACCATAGAGGATACTGCGAGCCATTGACTCCACCTCATCTTGATAGGCATTGACTTTATGATAGATTTTTCTGTCTGTTTTTCGATTGTCTAAACCATCACTAAACGTTGATTCATCTTTTGACCCGTCATCACAAACAATCTGAATGGTTGCCGAACGATTTAAACGATTTAACCAAGGCATATCTAGGTAGATGTGGCCTTCTGTTCCTAACAGATCTGCTTCAATGTGAGCAAATGCATCAAAACTTGAAAAGAAGTGAAAGAATACCCCTGAACTAAAAACAAGATGTCCAGAAAAACTTAGATCTACACCTTGTTTGTCATTTTGAACAGCATATACCTCAACAGGTTCAGCTCCCAATATTGCCCGTGAAAAACTCACACAATAACTACCAAGATCCCAAAGGGAACCTCCGCCCATTTTAGAATCAAACCGATAATCATCAGGTCTTTTCAAGGTAAAACTAAATAGGCCTCTAACCATTCGAATTGTTCCAATTTTTTCTTGAACTACAAGTTCTCGGACATAACTGGTCTGAGCATGAAAACGCATCATTGCTGCTTCTTGGACAATAATTTCATTTTGTTTTGCAGCTTCAGCAATTTCACTAACTTCTTCCGGAGATATTGCTAAAGGCTTTTCACAAAGAACATGTTTTCCCGCTTCTGCACACTTAATTACCCACTCTTTATGTAGACTATTCGGCAGTGATAGATAAACAACATTAATGTCAGCATCTTCCAGCATTGATTCATAGCTAGCGTAGGCCCTAGAAATCCCATGACTTTCAGCATAATGATCTGCAACGTTGCGGCTTCTACTGGCAATAGCTAGTAATTCATTGTCGTTAGATTCTTTTAGACAGGGAATTAAACGTTCATTGATCCTAGCTGTACTTAAAAGACCCCATTGAAGCCGTTTTTTAGTCATAAAATGCCTTTAATTTGGATAATAGTAGAACAAGCACCTAAAATTAATTTTTCTTTTATCCCAAATAAAACCAGAAAAAATTCTGTCACTTAACTACTTTTGATTTAGGATTTTCTAAGGCTGATCACTTCTTCCCATTTTCTGGATTCCCATGATTTTTTCATTGCTTCCTGAACCTCTGCAACCGCTAATGCTTCTTTAAAACCAGGTTCGCCCTGTTTTTCGCTGACTATCGACTTAAGAAACTCTGTGGCTTCAATTAATTTAAGATCATCGTAACTCATACTAATTGCCGGACCAGTTTGAAATTGCACATAGGAAGGATGTTTAGGGCTACTCTGAATAAGAGTGGTACCGTCATGCTCATCAGAACCATCAGGGAAATGTACCTGTAGTTCATTCATTCGTTCAAAATTCCACTTCAAAGCACCCTTAGTTCCATTAAGCTCAAAAGCCATTTCACAACCCGGTCCTTTAATCACTCTGCACGCTTCAAAAGATCCTCTGGCACCATTTGAAAAATGAACAAGAGCACCGACATAATCTTCATTGGTCACATCTCCTTTTGGACTTTCTGCTGAACCCGTAGAAAAGTGGTCGCCTGTTCCTTTAGTCGCTATAGGGCGCTGAGTGATAAATGTTTCAGAGGTGCTAGTCACACTCTGGATTGAACCAGCCATGCTATGGGCCATATCTACAACATGAGAGATAAGATCGCCAAGTGCTCCACTCCCTGAAAACTCCCTCTGAAATCTCCAAGAAAGAATTCCATTGGGGTCCCTACCATACCCGACCAAGAATCTGCCCCTATAATGAGTAATATCCCCGACCTTACCTTCCTGTACCAGTTTTCTGGCATACTGGACAACCGGAGCCCATCGGTAGTTGTATCCTACCCAGCTAATGACACCAGCCTCACGAGCGATTGACTCAATCTCTGCAGTTTGCAAAGGATTCATTCCTACAGGTTTTTCACAAAAGATGTGTTTACCCGCCTTGGCTGCAGAGCGAATCATATCTATGTGAAGGAAATTGGGAGAAGCAATGCTAATCGCTTCAACGTCTGGATTACTAATGACATCTTCCCAATCTGTGCTCCAATGCTCAAAACCAAAACGTTCCTGAGCCTCCTGAGCTCTATTTTTTACTTCATCAGCGCAAATAACCATTCGTGCTTGAATGCCCAAATCTCTATACCGGTCAGAAACTTGACGGTAACAACGACTATGGACGGTCCCTATCCAGCCCATTCCAATAATTCCAATTCCAACGGTATGTGGCATTTCAAATCCTTTCTTGCTCCACATTAATATTATTGAATTATCGAAGAAATGGAAAAAACTACTTCCCTTCTATTGGACGTACTTCTTCCCATTGTTCTGACTCCCATGACTTAGCTACAGCTTCATGAACAAAAGCAACTTCAAGGGCTTCCTGAATACCCGGTGCAGCCTGTTTCCCCTCTGCGACTGAACTAAGAAAACGTGAGACTTCAATCGTTTTTAAATCCTCATAACCTAATCCCGTTCCCTGTCCTGGATTAAAATGCTTGTGAAATGGATACTCTGGATTACTAAATAATCTTGTATAACCTTGTCGGACAGGTTCCCTTTCAGGGTTCAGATAAACCTGAAGTTCATTCATCCGCTCAAAATCCCAAATTATTGCACCTTTTGTACCATTAATTTCTACTTTTAATTCCTGCTGGGGGCCAGTAATAATGCGACAGGCCTCAAAACTGCCCCTAGCATCATTACTGAATTTCATTAAACCACCCACATAGTCTTCATTAGTTACCTGTTGCTGACTTAGTGAATTCGTTGAAGGCGTTTCTGAGGAAGCAACAGGTCGATTTTTAATCCACGTTTTCCGATTAGAAATAACCATTTTGATGGATCCGACTAAAAAATGAGCCAAGTCAGTAGTATGTGAAAGCATGTCATTCAGAACACCTGTTCCAGATACTGATTCATCAAAACGCCACGAGATCGGCTCATCTGGGCTACGAGCATATCCTTCAAAGTAACGGCTACGAAAATGAGTTATCTCTCCTAACTGGCCTTGGTCAATGAGCTGTTTAGCATATTGAATCATGGGTGCCCACCGATAGTTAAAGCCGACAAAACTAAGAACACCATTTTTCTTGATGGCATCCTGAATTACTACAGTTTGACTAGGAGTCTTACCGACTGGTTTTTCACAAAGGACATGCTTCTTGGCGCTACTTGCGGCACAAATAATGTTTTGATGATGATCATTAGGAGTAGTAATACTAACGGCAGAAATCTGTTCGTTCTGTAAAAGTTCATTCCAATCGGTGGTAAAACTAGAAAAGCCATGACGGATCATACCTTCCTTGGCTCGCTCTTCTATTGCATCAGCGCAACAAATCAGATGAGGAACAACACCTATTTCATTAAAGCGGTCCTGCAGTTGACGGTATGCCCGACTATGGGTGTGCCCCATCCAACCCATACCAATAACACCAATACCCAAAGATCTCATTGGAACCTTTCTACAGCCAAGGAGGAGTCTCCTCTGGCATTGTCGTCAATACGATTGGTTCAAGAAACTTTACACTTTTAATGATTCCCTCAGCAGCACTCATCAGAGAATCCTCATGCTCGATACTGAGACTTCCATCATATCCAACGGAGCGTAGACTACTAACAAATTCTCGCCACCATAACTCATCATGACCAAATCCCAGAGTACGGTAACCCCAGGATCTATTTAAAACCAAGTGCATCGGATTTAAATCAAGATTACCATCTGAAACCGTTCTATGGGGGTCGATCTTGGCATCTTTAGCATGGACATGGAAAACAAAATCAAGTCCTAGCTCTCTAATCACTAAATTTGGATCCATCCCTTGGTAAAATAAATGACTAGGATCTAAATTAGCGCCTAGTGAAGGACCAGCAATATCACGTAAACGGCGCAATCCTGATGGACTAAAAACTGACTGTCCAGGGTGCATCTCAATGGCAATTTTAACCCCATGATCAGTAGCATACTGTCCAGCTTCCTTCCAAAAAGGAGTAAGAACTTTATCCCATTGCCACTCAAGAATCTCCAGAAATTCTTGCTGGAATGGATGGGCTATCCAATTAGGATAAGGAGTTCCACTGGGATCTCCAGGACAACCGCTCATAGCTACCACCGTATCCAAACCCAGTTTTTCGGCTAACTCAATAGTTTGATAAAGATGTTCTTTTTGTTCTCTGCCCCTCTCTGGATTTGGATCTACTGTATTACCATTACAGTTTAATGCACTCAAGGTTAGTCCTCGTTGATCAAAAGCATCCTTGAATTCTGACCTAGCTTCGGAATCTTTAAGCAACTCAGTTCTGTTACAATGGGGTGTTTTTGAAAAACCGCCTGTTGAAATTTCAGCTGCTTCAATACCCTGCTCAACTAACCAATCCAGAGCCTCAGAAAATGAAAGATCTGGCAGACCATCTGTAAATAAACCAATTTTCATCATCGCCTCCTATCCCTCTACTCTATTTAGGTCCATACATTCAAAATGAATTTACGCAAACTATTAACAGAATAAAATAGTATTTCCCTCTAAAATTAATCGAATTGAATTTAATCCTTGATTCAAGATGTATCCAAAAAGGTTATCTTCACCTCATTCTCCTTGGATCCAATGACGCTTCTAAAACTACAATCTCTGGTTTTTTTAGACCATTGGAGAGTCCAGAAAATTTAGCAGTACTAGATCGTAAATAGATAAGAGTATCCTGTGCACGCCGGTCCAAGAATTCCTTGAGTGATCGCATCTTACTTGGCCACCAAAGAAGATAGTGCATGGGAATTATCCAATTCGGTTTCAACTTTTCAATCAAAACATCTAATTCTTGAAGAGATAGGGTATTTGATTGGCCAACGATAGCTAACAAAATGTCACACTTGTTTTGAAACACTTCTAACTCACTCGAATTTAAACCATAACCTAAATCACCTAGATGTAAAATCCAAAGACCACCGACGTTAAAGGCATAGAGTGCATTATCCTTGGGATGGCCACTTTCGTGAAAAGGTGACTCAGCTGCTCCTAAAGTAACAATAGGAGTACCATTAACCTCAGCTTGTTGATTGTTTTGCACTAAGTCTAAAGTATTGATTACTCTTGGAGATCCTTGAACAAGATCAGGACATCCATGTGCAAGATCGTCCAAAGAACTGGCGATCACGATATCACCTTCAATAGCGGGCCCGTCAGGCAACCCAAGACGGGTAGGAGAAAATGGATCGGTAACAATTACTGATTGCTCATCCTGCCAAATTCGGAAACAGGCATGTCCGACCCACTCCACATTAACTGTCAATTTAATCCTCTGCAATTTGGTGGAATCCTGCTATTTCCCACCAACGTTTTCCTTTTGATGGAGGCTTTTCCATCAGCAATGGTTTAAAGAAATTAATCGATTTCTCTAATCCCTCTTGAACTCCAATATAGTCACATTCCATCTCAACAGACAGAGCACCTTCGTATCCAATGAAGCGCAAGGTAGTTATAAAATCTCTCCAAAATTTCTGGTCGTGTCCCCAACCGACCAAGGTAAAAGTCCAAGATCTTTTTTCTGGAGTAGCTGGAGTCTGAGTCGTATCAAGTAACCCTTGTAACTTTAAGTTTCGACTCTCCATTCGAGTATCTTTTATATGGACATGAAGCAGTAATTCACCTAGATATGCAATTGTTTCAAGTACATCTATCTTTTGAACAAACAGATGTGAAGGATCGAGATTACAACCAACAATTGGACCGATTGCCTCCCGTAATTTCATTAATGTCATGGGAGAATGAACAATGTCACCAATCCAGGGTTCAAAAGCTAAACGGCATCCGTGGTCTTCAGCAATTCTAGCTTGTTCTTTCCAAAATGGGATTACACGCTCCTCCCACTGCCATCGAAGAATTGATCTGTTCTTTGCATTAGTGGGATCCACTACCCAACACGGACATTTATCACCAGGTGCTCCCTCCGGAATACCAGCGTTCAAGGTTAAAATCTTGACACCAGCAAGTTCTGCAAGCTCACAAATTTTTCGGAAATGTTGAGCATATGTCTCAGAAATTTCTTTATCGGGAGATAGACCATTCCCATGGGCTGAAAAGGCACTAATCTTTAAATCAAATTCCTCAAGGGTGCCCAACCACTTTTTAAGCTTCTGCTTATCGGCTATCAACGGGCTGGGATCGCAATACTTACGGCTAGCTTCACCAAGACAAGCCATTTCAATCACCTTTATCCCCTGCTTTTGTGCAAACCTTAAGCCATCATCAAACTTAAATGGAAGTAGAAAAAGGGAATTTATACCAAGTTCCACTGCTAACCTCCTGTTCACCGATACCCTAAAATATTCACTTCTTAATTCTCACCCTCACTACCAATGACCTTTTAACCTAAGACGATACTAGGCTTATAACCACTCGGTTCAAGAACAACAATGGTTGGACGTTCAAAATCAGACATCTGTAGAGGAAATTCAACAACACTGGACCGTACAAAAACTAATGGATCCCGAGGACGACTATCAAGAAATTCATTCAAGGGTCGCATTGGTCCAGCTACTGGAGGCAAAGCAAAGTGCATAGGAACAATCCACTTTGGATTAAGGTATTCAATCATCTCACCAAGATCCCCAAGAGATAAAGTATTAAACTGACCAACGATAGCCAGCATTACCTGACAGCGATTTCGAAAAGGCGCTAATTCCTCCTTTGAAAGACCGTAGCCCAGATCTCCCATATGCATCACCCAGATACCACCCACCTGCAGTGCATAAAGCGCATTATCCTTTGGACTTCCACTATCATGAATAGGTGATTCAGCTGCCCCAACAGTAACTAGAGTACTTCCATCAACCTCAGCTTTTAAGTTATTTTCAACTAATTCGAGAGCATCGATAATTCGTGGCTGTCCCCTTACTAAGTCGGGATTTCCATGGGCTAAGTCAGAGAGTGAACTTACAATGACAGTATCTCCATCGACCCCTGGAGCGTCTTCTAACAAATAAATCTCTTTAGGTGTATAGGGATCCATTACAATAACCGGACCACCATCTCGCCACACTCGAAAACATGCGTGACCTACCCATTCAACATTCACTGACATAAATTCCCTCCTTAAATTACAAATAACTTTCTTTAGGACAACTAATCCAATTTTTATTCTCAGTACAAAGCAATAGCTCTTCCTGGACCTCCATGGCAATTACGAATCTTTAAGGCAGCAAAAATAAAATAAGCCTTGTCCGGAAGGCTACCAAGATTTGTTAGGGACTCTACTCCTACCATCTCAGAATTTCCTAAAGCCCAATATGTCATTAGTGCTTTCTTCTGATTAACACCTCCCAGAGTTGGACCATCCGTACCTACACAGCGAATTCCTCGGTCAGCTAAATATAAAATTGCATCTGGTCCTGGAGCAGGCCAACCCTCTGATTTTCCGTTTAAAGGATCGCCCATAAAACTCTGTCCCTCTGGAAATGGTTTAAAAAACCGATCGCTGAAACCACTTTGAAAAATTACTATTTCTCCTCGTTTTAATAAACCGTAACGCTTTTCATAATTTTTGATTATATCAACAGTAATTTCTGGAGAATGAGGCCACTTTTTCTTGTCTGTAGTTCCAGAAAGCTCTTGGACATTGATCACACGTGCCCAACCAGAAGTTTGGGAAAGGGGAACCTTATCTGTTGTTATTTCGCTAGTACCACGAGGACCATACTTTTTCTCATAAACTGATAGCCACTCCCTAACTTCAGAAGAATAGCTACTATTATCAAAACCCTTAGAAGGTAAAGCATAAGAGGGCGGAACCAAATGTGTTCCACTATGGCTATCCAACAGATGTAGCTTCATAGAGTAAGGGGGAATGATAGTTCGAAAATAGGGATGACGATTATTACCAATACCTGTGCCAGGCCACCATACAGGCAAATTGTCGGCAAGCAATACCGAAAGATCAACAACCCGTTTCTGTCGAGCAGACCTAAGGAGGGTTTGAACTAGTGGGGCACCAGTAATGGCAAATGCCCGAGTTTCAGCTCCAATTCCTTTGGCATGTTTGATACCAAGCATACAGTAAAAAGCACCTGTTGCAGGCAATTTGCCTAGATTCGTCGCACCTTCAGTCCAAATCATTCCATGCTTGAGACCTGCAAAATGGGTCTCTTCAGCAATTGGCCCTGGGATAGGTCCCATACTAGGACTGTCAGTGCCTAACGTCATTACTTTTCGAGTCGCCAAAAATTCCATTAACTCTGGTGCCGGGTCTGGCCAAGCAAAAGCTTTAGCTAGAATTGGATCTGCAACAAAAGCGCTACCTTCAGGGAAAGGCTTATAAAAACGATCGCTGAACCCACTATAAAACAGAACGACATCTCCAAAACTAACAGGCCTATTTTCTTTTTCCCAAGCTTTGACATGCTTGGAAAAAATCAAAGGACTTTTTCCGATGGCTTCAGAACCTAGCAATTTGCGAACATCAATTACACAGGCTTCACCAACAAACTGCCAAGCAGGCACCTTATCCCCAGAAATTAAACCAAACGGACCTGCGTTGGGCTTGTTCGAATCAGGAGGTGCAACTGAATGGGTCGGAGCATCAAACTGGGTTCCCACATTTTCGTCAAGCGTCAAGATGTCAGAATTGTACGCACTTTGTGGACCGATACGCTCATAATGATTGATCTGGAATTTAGGTCCTGCTCCTGGCCAACTGCAAGGAAGGTCTGTAGCAACAAGAAGCGACAAATCAATGAATTGAGGTTTTTGGTCGGCACTCCAAACTGAAATCGGTCCTAAGCAAAATACTAGACAAAAAACGAAGGTGCAAACCTTAAACACAGATACTAATTGACTAGTAGGGAGATCCCAGAAAACTCTAGATGGTCTTATTTTTCTAAATTGCTGTCCTGTGTTCAAGTTACCCTCCTTAGACAATAAAAAGTTTTTATTATTTTAAAATAGAAAACTTTACTTTCTTCAACACCTATAAACTCAGTAATACAGCGTTAATTTAAAAAGCTAATTTTTGTCACTCAACTTCGTAGAGAACATCTGATTCCAAGGGGAATAATGAAGATCGCCGATTTTGATACTCAAAACTTTCTGGGTTTGCACAAGTCGCGCCGGGTGTGTCAACCAAAATAGTTCGACCTGCAACAGGATTATAAGCTGCCCTGGGGGCAATAACACCTTTAGCCACTAAAATTTTCTTCGTTTCTGGTTTAATACCTAGAGATTTAATTTGTTCCAAACTCACTGGACACATCTTTGTACTAGTCAAAATTACTGTATTTTTTTCAGAAGTCTCTACCACAGCGGTTATACCCTGATCAAATGAGCCCCATCCACCGTGTCTCACCTCTGGTTCAACAAAAATTCCATCTGATATTAGCCGAACTACACCACTGATTGAAACTGGTGTACCATGTCGTTCATCAGTTTTTGCCCCGACTTCAATTGAAACCCCATTTCGAACACCTGCCTTAACACAGGCATTGACTGCTTCAGGATCAAACAGAACAACAAGTGCATTTGAAGCATTTTGTTTTACAATCTGTTCTAGCACTACAGTTGAGTCTCCAGGTCCACCGCCACCTACATTATCACCAATGTCTAGAAGCACTACTGGGGCCTCTGTTGCTTGGATAGCCATACTTACAGCCTCATCTGCCTTTGGGAGATTTACTTGAAATTCTTCCCGATTATCCCAAGCCCTCTGTGCCATCCAACGAGCTGCCTTCCTAGCCAATTCAGGATCATTGTCAGCCACTGCTAGAAAAGTAGCTCCCATTTCTTCAACATCTGAATAGGAAAAGCCCATTGCTACGCTTGCAGAGAGGATCCCTGGCCATTCAAGGACGGATTGAAGGTCATCGTATAACCCCTTTGCTGGCAGCTCATCAGTATATTGTTTAGCTATATTAATAATTAAAGGGGGATACTCTACAGCCTGAACTGGGCGAATTTCGTTATTTAAAGTTCTACCCATCAGTTCACCTGCCTCCAATCCACGATTTTTTTGATCCAGATGCGGATTAGAACGATAAATCATGGTGGCATCCGTGTTCTCTACCATTTTAGTAGATACATTAGCATGAAGATCAAGCGTCATCACAGTTGGAATATCTGGTCCCACTATCTGCCGCATTCTCTTAGCAATTTCTCCATCCGCATCTGGAAAATCTTTAGATACCGTGGCACCATGAAGTGCAAGGTATAAACCATCTAATGGCAATGACTCCCTTAAAGCTTCCCCCATTTGGTTAGCTATTGACTCAAAAGTCTCGGCAACAATAGTTCCACTTGGCATTGCAAATGCAGCCAAAAGGGGAACAATCTCTATTTCATTATTCTCTTTAGCCCACTGCAAAAAACCACTGATTTCATGGTTTCCTCCCGACCAGCGATCAATTAATTCTTTCCCAAAAGTAAGACTGACCTGTTCGAAATCAGCATAGGTAGTAGGAGTAGTTGCAAAAGTATTGGATTCGTGAAAAAAACCAGCGACAGCAATACGTTTCATAAAATTTGATCCTCTCTTTTCTATCTTAGGTCATTGACTTCCAGACTACGAAAAAATCCCAACAAGAAATCCAGCGGTGCCTTGCCAGTTTCTTTTATTAGTCCCTCAATTTCCTTTACCATCTGTCAATCTCACTCATCCACTCACTAGAAAAATTCATTTCCATCGCTGCCAAGGCGGATTTTATGTGATCTTCCGTTCTAGCCCCTACTAACACAGAACTAATCTCTTTCTGACCCAAAACCCAAGCCATCGCTAACTGAGTCATTGAAATTCCTGTCTGCTTTGATTTTGAACGGAGTTGATCTACAATCCGAAAACTCCGTTCATGAAAATATATATCTACATGTGGTGGCATGACGTCAAATCGGGTACCCTTTGGAATTGTTGCAAGGTCTGAAGTATACTTTCCAGTCAGAAAACCTGCACCCAAAGGGCTATAGCTTATTACACTAACATTTTCTTCACTGCAAAGAGGCAGCAAATCATCTTCGATCTCCCGACAGACTAAATTATAATTGGGTTGAATAACTTCAAAACAAGGAAAGTCATTCTTCCGACTAATTTCAAGTCCCTCTGCAAGTTGTTCTGCTTTAAAGTTACTACAACCAATGACTCGAATCTTTCCGGATTGAACTCCTTTGTTAAAAGCACTTAATCCTTTTTCCAATGGGACTTGTGGATCAAAATTATGAAATAAATAAATGTCAATCCATTCAGTCTGAAGCCTTTCTAAACTAGCCTCAAGAGATTTTCTAACATGTTGTTCATCAGCATTTGAGGACACTTTGGTTTGGATAATAATATCAGATCGGATTCCACGTGATTTTAACCACCGGCCCACAATTTTTTCTGAGGAATGCATCTCTCCAGTTTTTTCCCGGACATCGTCAACCCCAAGGCTGGTCTTTCTATACTGCCGAGCTTGTCCTCCTCCGTACGCCTCTGCCGTATCAAATAAAGTAATCCCCTGTTCAAAAGCAAAATCCATTATTCTAAAAGATCCCTCTTCATCAACTTCCCGGCCAAAGGTCGCACAACCAAGTCCTAGTCTACTTACTTTCAAATCAGTTTTTCCCAATATTCTCGATTCCATTATTTGTTGTCCTCTCTGATAACCAAATTGTCAACAGCACCTGCAAGATGAAATAGTCTTTTGACTCTTTTTAGCTTATGCCCTGATATTCCCATAATTACTACTGGCCTCGGTGCAAGTAACCCGATGATTTCCGGAATATCGCAAGTCCTCAAAATATTAAGCAACTGGGGTGCTTTTGAATCCATATGAGTCAGAAACGGGCGATAATGAAACGTTCCTTCAATTTCATTTTCCAGCAATGCAGCATACGCTACTAAAACAGCTGCGCTACTCTCACCACCTAAAAAAATAGCTGCCTTGTTATCGTATTGTTTATTTAAATACCTAGCAACTGCAATAATGTCCCAAATTTTTCCACTATCCGATGTGCGACCTAACAATACATGTGCCCTCTTAACAAAATTAGGAGGGTTAATAACACTCCAACGAGTCAATCCAGCACCCCTCGGCTGCATAACATAAACCTGGTCAAAATCTTGAAAAGTGATTTTAGTAGGAATGTTTTCCTGCCCATCTGTGTTCACCCACAAAAGAAGACGGGTTAACCTATCGCTCTTGACCGAAAAACCTTTAGTCCATAACGGCACCTTGATTTCTGACTCTGTTTTTAACCAAATCTGATTGGGCGATTCTTTTTGAATGAAAGTAGCTGGAGGAACTCTAACTGGAAAATGCGGAAATGAAAAATCTTTAATCGACGTAAGCAGTTTGGTTCTCCAATCAGTGAAGGAACCATAAATAGAATCTTTAATCTTAGCCATTGGAACAAAAAGATGATCGATTGAGGTATTAATGGAATTAGTTGGAATGTCAGAGTCTTTGGGGAACACACGCAAACTTTGAGGATCAATAGGAAATTTTCGTTGCAATCCTTTTTGAATAACTAAATCTTTTTCGCTGTCAACTACTCTTGCAGGATTTCCCTGCAAATGAGTATTAATAAAACGAAAGACCGCCTGGCGAATATCTTTGCGGTACCTGTGCCGTCCTATGCTAACAACATTTTGTACCTGATCACCTAAACCAAAAAGACTGTAATGTCTTGCTAGACGGTTAATAACACGTTCATTGGCGTTCATCGGAAAAATTGGATCGGCGTCACTATTAATAAAAAGAAGTGCCCGTGGTGCTATTAATCCTGCAATCCGGG
>CAYWYX010000025.1:0-7252 GCA_964462735.1 uncultured Acidobacteriota bacterium
ACAACGACTGAAGTAGAAAATTATCCTGGTTTTCCAAAAGGTGTTGATGGACCTCAACTCATGGATCTATTTCGCGAACAGTCTCTTCGATTTGAAACTCGCATCCATACGGAAACTGTAGAAAAACTGGATCTAAGTCAAACACCTTTCCAGGTTTTCAGTTCGGGACGAAAAGTTCTAACAAAAAGTCTTATTATAGCAACAGGGGCAACTGCTAAGCGACTAAGTATCCCTGGTGAAGAACAATTTTGGCAACAAGGTATTTCTGCCTGTGCAGTTTGTGATGGTGCATTGCCAATTTTTCGTAACAAGACTTTGGTTGTGATAGGTGGAGGCGACACCGCAGTTGAAGAAGCTACCCATCTAACCAAATTTGGAACTAAAGTTGTCGTTGTTCATCGCAGAAATAGCCTTCGGGCATCTAAGATCATGCAGAAACGTCTTTTGTCTCATCCCAAAATTGAAATGCAGTGGGATTCCGTAGTTGAAGAAGCCTTGGGCAATCAAGGATTGACTGGTGTACGAATTCGAAATGTCAAGACCCAGGAAACTAAGATCCTAGCAGCTGAGGGACTATTCTATGCCATTGGTCATATTCCAAATACAAGTTTTCTCAATGGACAACTCAAATTAGATGAAACTGGATACATTGTCACTAAACCAGGAACAACGCAAACCTCAATCAATGGTGTTTTTGCTGCTGGAGATGTACAAGACAAAGTCTGGAGACAGGCAGTTACAGCTGCAGGAACAGGATGTATGGCTTCCCTTGAAGCTGAACGATACCTTGCTGAGTAAAATTCAGTCGAAATCTTTACTAAAAAATATGAAACTTGATTAAAAAAATCCTAATCAAGTAATAACGGCAGTAGCATTAATCTCAATCCAGTAATTTGGATCAACCAAAGCTGAGACTTGAACAAGTGTACTAGCCGGATAGTTTATTTTCCAAAATTCAGATCGAACTTCATGAACAGCAGCCAGGTGTTCCATATTAACTAAAAAGACATTAACAGATACAACGTCATCTATCGTTCCCCCGACTTCTGACATGGCCGCTTCGATGTTTAAAAGGACCTGACGGGTCTGGACTTTAATGTCACCTTTACCAACTAAGATTCCTTTCGCATCAACAGCCACCTGTCCAGAAATAAAATAGAGCTGGCCAGCAGGCGCTAAAACAGCATTGGAAAAGATTCCAAAGGGTTTACACAATGCCTTAGGGTTGTAAATGGTTTTGTCCATTTTTTTCTATGAAGAATATTTAGATGTTACTAGAAATTTATCCTTCTTGAATTTAATTGTTAAAGTAATTTATTTTTGATCAATGCATTCTTACTGCAGTTGTTCCTCATCTATCTCACGAAAATAGTCTTTACTCTTGAGAACTGCTCTAGGTTTACTACCATCTGGCGGACCGACGATTCCATCTCGTTCCATGATGTCGAGAATTCGGGCTGCTCGGCCATAACCAATACGGAGTCTGCGTTGAAGAGTTGAAGTTGATGCCTTACCCATTTCGACAACGATACGTACTGCTTCATCAAACATTTCGTCAGTCTCTTGATCTAAGCCCTCTAATTCCCCTCGTTCAATTTTCTCCTCAAGAACTTTTTCGTTATAAACTGGCTGACCTTGCTCTTTGAGATATTCAACAGTTTTGAAAATTTCCTGTTCCGTTACTAATGGTCCATGAACTCTAACTAATTTTGAGGTGCTTGGAGGAATAAAGAGCATATCTCCCCTTCCCAAAAGCTGCTGGGCTCCCATTTGATCCAAAATCGTACGGGAATCAACCTTTTGAGCGACCCTAAAGGAAATTCGAGCAGGGAAATTAGCCTTTATAAGACCAGTTAGAACATCAACTGAAGGTCGTTGGGTAGCTACAATCAAATGAATTCCAACTGCTCTAGCCATTTGTGCTAGCCGCATAATTGAATCCTGGACATCCCTTGAAGCAACCATCATGAGATCTGCCAATTCATCAATAACGATAACAATGAATGGTAACGGTTTTAGAGGATTCTTCTCAGAATTTGAAAAGAGCTCCATATTCTTAGGCTTTCTAACAAACGTATTAAATTGATCGATACTGCGCACTCCTACTGAAGCCAATAACTTATAGCGATCCTCCATTTCCTTAGTAGCCCACTTTAGTGCATTTGAAGCCTTCTTGGGTTCAACAACAACCGGTGTTAGTAAATGAGGAATATCATCATATACTCCAAGTTCCAGTCGCTTCGGATCCACCAGAATCAGTTTTACTTCTTCAGGAGAAGCCTTATACAAAATTGAAAGGATCATTGAGTTGATAGCAACACTCTTACCAGCACCGGTTTGCCCTGCAATTAAAAGATGAGGCATCTTAGCCAAGTCAGCCACAACAATCTTCCCTACAATATCTTTTCCCAAAGCAATGGTAATTTTGGATGGAGATTTTTGAAATTCTGGGGATTCCAGAATTTCCCGAAGAACAATTTCTTCTCGCTCAGAATTCGGGACCTCAACTCCAACTGTTGACTTCCCTGGAATTCGTGCAATTCGCATAGATTCTGCTTTCAGAGCAAGGCACAAATCGTCAACTAAATTTATGATTCGACTGTATTTAACGCCAGCCTCCGGCTTAAATTCATAAGTTGTTACGATTGGTCCTGGGTGGACATGATCAATTTGCCCAAGAACACCGTATTCCTTATATTTTTCCACAACCTGACTGGCTCGAAGCAACAGCTCCTTTTCATTAACAGAAAGTCGTGCACCGGGTTGGCTGAGAAACTCTAGTGATGGTAGGAGAAAATCAGATTCAGCAACAAAATCAGAAACGTTCCTTTTTTCTGTAGTCAATCCTGGAGAAGTTCCAACTACATTAATTTCACTCTGTCCTCCAACACCTGAAAGACCCTGGGCTAAAACTTCATTTCTTTTTTTAGAATCTAAAATTTCTTGGGTACTAGCATTTTCTGCTTCTCTTCTCCGTTTAAGTTTAGTCTTTAATCTTTTCTGTTCCTTCTTTTTGGCTGCTTTCTTTCTCCAAGACCTCCATCGAACTTTTAAAGCTCTGATAATTTCAAACTTTTTATCTATCCAAACCAACACTATAGCGAAAGAAAATCGGGTAGAAACAAAAAGTGAAACGAAAAGAATCATCACTGCTACAATCCAAGAACCAGTCCAGTTAAATTGAGCTTGGAACCAATCGGATAGTAAACCACCTAAGACACCACCCGCTTTAATAGGCCAACCAATGGTCAGATAGTGGTGAAAATAGTGAGGGAAAAACAAGGACAAGAGAAGACAAGTTGACCCTCCTAACCCAATCAAGCCAACAATCTTGATTATAGGTGAGTTAATCTCCCGTGAACGTAACCATTTCCAACCAAAAATCAAAAATACAAGCGGCAGTATAAAAGAAGAAAAACCAACTGCTGTCAAAAGAAGATCGGCAGTGTAGGCTCCAAATTTACCAACAAAATTTTGAACAACATCCTCGGTAATTGTATCGCGTGAAACGTTAAATGACGGATCCATCGGGTGGTAGGAAACTAGGCTGAGGATTATCAAAATAGCTGCAGTAAATAATACAAATCCCACTGCCTCATTCAAGCGTGTATACTTAGTCGGTACCAGCCAATTCATGGTTAAAACTCACCAGAATAAATCACTAAAAGAATGACCACACTCAAAAGGATACGATAATAGATAAAAACATAAAGGGTTTTTTCCTTAAGAAACCGAATGAAATACTTAATTGTTAGATATCCAACAATTAAGGCTGTGGAAAAGCTCACTACCATGGCCATAGCCTGTCCATCTGGAATGTCGAGGGATTTGATTCCATAAATTTTATATAAAAAAGCTCCTAAAATGATTGGCGTAGCAAGCAGAAAGGAAAAACGCGCTGATACCTCTCGGGTCATTCCTCGAAAAAGTCCAAAGGTGATTGTAATGCCCGATCGGGAAGTACCTGGAACAAGTGCAACCGCCTGAGCAATTCCAATCAAAAGCACATCCAAAACCGAAAGATTTTCTAAGCTTTTATTAAGTGAGGCTTTTTTTTCAGCCAACCACAAAAGTAAAGCAACAGCGAATAACATAATTGATACTACAACGGGATGACGTAGGTTAGTGGATACCAATTCCTGTAACCAAAATCCACTGATAGCAGCTGGAATTGTACCTATTGAGATCAAAAGCAACATTCTTCGCCCAGTCAGACTAGCCTGGGTTTTGAATTTCAACGATGGTTGTAAGGTTTCTTTTATAATTTTCAGCCAATCACGCCAAAAGAAAGAAAGAATAGCTACAAGAGTAGCTGCATGTACAACAACATCAAAAGTTAGTCCCTGATCAGGCCAATTCATCAGCCATGGAACCAAGATTAGGTGAGCTGAGCTACTTATGGGCAAAAACTCGGTAACACCTTGAATTGCCCCTAAGATAATTGCTTGCGTAAAAGTCATGATTGTCTAGGGTTTTTGAGATCTACTAAAGAATATGTCTAATCTTGTAATCACTCAAATCTCTAAAATTACTGGTACAATGAGGGGCCGTTTAGAGGTTTGCTTGAACAAAAATCGCTTCAAGTCTTTACTAATTTTCTTTTCGATCAAGGTCCAATCTGTCTCTTCTTCAAAGTCAGCCAACATTTCAATTACCCGAGACTGACAGTCCCTAGTCAAGGATTCATCTCCGTTAGCGGAGATGAATCCTCGCATGACAATTTGAGGTTGAGTATGCATTTTTTTTGTTTTTCCATTAATAGTCACGATTAGGAGGACAATACCATCTTGCGAGATATATTGACGATCTTTTACCAAACTTTCTTCTACCTTGTTCCTACTTCCTGAATCAATCAGGATACGACCTGATTGAACCTCTCCGGTAATCTGAATATTTTCTTGACTTAATTGGATACAGTCTCCTGATTTAGCAACGAGAACCTTTTCTTCCACTACACCCAAATTTTTAGCTATTTCAGCATGGCAATACAACTGGCGATATTCCCCGTGAATAGGAATAAAGAACTTAGGCCGGGTTAAATTTAACAACAACTTGAGTTCTTCAGCACTAGCATGACCTGAAACATGAACTGGAGGAAGTGAACCATCTTCATAATGGACAACTGCACCTCTTCTATAAAGATCATTGATCATTCGGGAAACAGGCTTTTCATTTCCAGGAATAATCCTAGCGGAAATAATGACAGTATCTCCTGGCTCTATTGTCATCTTTTTGTAGTTACTAAAAGACATCTGAGGCAAAACGGCCCGAGGTTCTCCCTGACTACCGGTGACAATTAGGACGACTTGATCAGGAGATAGTCTTTTGACATCTTCCGGGGAAATTAAAAGACCATCTGGAATATCAAAATATCCCAGATCATAGGCCATCTTGATTGTAGCAATCATCCGCCGACCTCCCACCGCAACCTTACGACCATGGTTAAAGGCCAAATCAAAAACAGTTTGAATGCGATGGATAGAAGAACTAAAACAGGAAATTACAACTTTCCCGGAAGCATCTTTAAAAAGTTGCTCTAACTTTTGAATGACTGTCTTCTCAGAAAGAGTATGCCCTGATCTTTCCGCATTAGTACTGTCTGATAATAAAGCCAGAACACCCTTACGCCCATACTCTGAAATTTTAGGTAAATCAGTCACCAAATTATCTAGAGGTGAGAGATCAATTTTGAAGTCTCCGGAATGGATAATGACTCCCGGAGGAGTAGAAATCGCCAGCATGACAGCACCCACAATGCTATGAGTGACATGAATAAATTCTATTTTAAAATCTTTAATTTGGACAACCTGACCTGCCTGAACCTCGACTAATTGAGCTTCATCCAAAAGATTATGTTCTGCTAGTTTTGCGGAAACTAAAGCTAACGTATATCGGGTACCATATATTGGCACCTGATTCAATTTTGGAAAAATAAAAGGAAGCCCACCGATGTGGTCCTCGTGGCCATGGGTTAGAACAAAAGCCTCAATTTCTGAGGCTAACTCCTCTAAAAATGAAATGTCTGGGACAATTACTTCTACACCTGGTAATCTTTCATCAGGAAACATTAATCCTGAATCAATAATTATCGTATGGCCTCCATAACGAAGAACCATCATGTTCATTCCAAATTCCCCTAGTCCTCCCAGAGGAATTAATTCAATAAACTCTTTAGAATGCAATTCTTAACCTCAAAAAATAAATTTAACAAGGCAAAGTCTAACATAGTTAAATGGAATTGAAGGCAGACTTCCTTGGTTACTAATCTTTAAGTCCAATTACCTATTTAAATTTTCTTTGAAAAGGACCCTTCAACGCTAAAATGTTCAATTGGATTTTAGACTAAGGATTCAATCGATAGTATTCTTTTGGATTGTGCCAGAAGTTTCAAGCGAAACAGTTCTGAATAATTCCACAAAGTGAGTCAAGGGTATCTCTTCTGCACGAACTTGCATTGAATATGAAAGCCTATCTAACTCAAACTTTAATCTCTCTTGCTGCACGCTGGAAAGCATTTTCAAGCAATTTATTAAAGTTTTTCGTCTTTGAGAAAAAGCTTTTTTGACAAACTGAAAAAAAGGGGCTTCATATTGCCTTGATAAGAGATAGTTAGAATGAGGTATAAGGCAAACTACTTTGGAGTTAACCTTCGGTTGCGGTTTAAAAGCTTGAGACGAAACAGTAAAAAGTAACTCTGGATCAAAATAGTAGTGAACGAATAGAGTAAGAAATCCATAATCCCTACTACCAGGAGTAGCCACCAACCGGTCAGCTACTTCAGCTTGTAGCATAACTATGGCTAAATCTATAAAATCAATATAATGGGCAATGTGACGAAGAATGGGAGAGGAGATTCCATACGGAAGGTTACCAACGATTTTTAAGCTAGAATTGTCAGTGTCTACTAACTGAGATAGATCCAAAGACAAAATATCTCGGTTTAAAAATTTTCTTTTTGGACCATCAAACTCTTTCTTAACCTTTAAATAGAGAGATTGATCTAACTCCACTCCATTATAAAAACATTTTCCAACAAGAAACTTTGTAAGCGCCCCGGTACCATAGCCAATTTCCAAAACTTGATCATTCGGTTTGAGATTCAGGCTGTCAACAATCCTTTTGGCTAATAGTCTATCTTTTAAGAAGTGTTGACTCAGCTTCTTTTTAGCTTTTATGGGTTCTTGTTGCATCCATCACCTAAATTCTGTAAGTTAATCAAGTTAAATTTATTTTTTTCTTAACGAAATATCTG
>CAYWYX010000025.1:7352-29128 GCA_964462735.1 uncultured Acidobacteriota bacterium
AAAAGAGCTTATAATTTTCAGAGATATGTTAGTTTGTTTTCCTTTGCCGTAAGATGAAAACCAAGAAAATTTAACCAAATTATTTAATGCCTCTAGTATTTTAAAGAATAAACCATGGCTAATGTCATTATAATTGGAGCCCAGTGGGGGGATGAAGGAAAAGGAAAAATCGTTGATCTTTTGACAGATCAATTCGACATTGTGGCCCGTTATCAAGGAGGCCATAATGCGGGTCATACTGTCATGATTAAGGGCCAACAATTTATTTTGCATTTAATTCCTTCCGGAATCCTTCGCGGCAATCGTATGTGTATTATTGGCACAGGGGTTGTTATTGATCCCAAAGCCCTCCTTGAAGAAATAAAGATGCTAGAGGAAGCTGATATCAAGGTACGCGGAAATCTTTTCATAAGCAATCGTGCTCATTTAATTCTTCCCTACCATCGAGCCCAAGAACAAGCGTCTGAAAACGCAAGAGGTTCCAAAAAGATTGGAACTACGGCACGTGGAATTGGGCCAGCTTATGAAGATAAAATGGCACGACGAGGAATTCGGATGACTGACCTTTTGGATCCTAAAGCCCTCAAGGAAGTCATTTTTGGAATTACTGAGGAGAAAAAACGTCTGATTGCTTCAGTGAATGGATCATCACTCTTAGATCCTAATCAGATCTACTCAGAGTATGTTTCATACGGAGAACAACTTCGGGAATTTATAGTGGATACTGCATTTCTTTTAAATGAGAAACTTCAGAATGGCAGTAGAGTACTATTTGAAGGTGCACAAGGTACATTATTAGACATTGACCATGGCACATACCCTTACGTAACTTCCTCAAATTCAATGGCTGGAGGTGCCTGTGTGGGAACAGGAGTAGCTCCCTCTTGGATTACCGGTACCATTGGTATCGCTAAAGCCTATACAACCAGAGTAGGCGGTGGACCATTTCCCACTGAACTCTCTGGGTCTATTGGTGAAAAACTTCGCCAGCGAGGTGCTGAGTTTGGAGCTTCTACAGGAAGACCACGGCGTTGTGGATGGTTTGATGGTCCTGCAACCAGCTACTCTGTAATTTTAAATAACTTACAAGCAATAGTAATTACTAAATTAGATGTATTGGATGAATTTGAGGAAATCAAAATTTGCACAGGATACAATTATCGGGGAAGCCGCCTAAATGAATTTCCTGCTGAAATTAAAGTTTTAGAATCTGTCAAACCAATATATAAATCCACCCCAGGATGGAAATGTTCTACAGCTGGTATCCGTAATTACGACGAATTGCCCTCCAAAGCAAAAGACTACTTACAAATGCTCTCCGACATTACTAAAACAGAATTCTCATTCATTTCTACTGGTCCTGATAGAAAACATACCATTTTGATGTCAGATTCTTGGATCAATAAAGTCATCTATTCTAATAACCATAAATAGCTGAGTTCTGGATAGTTTATTGCCTAGTTGCTACCTTTGCTATTATGCCTCGTTGTTGTCTTTAATTAATTTTAGCGACCTAAAATTTGGTAATTTAGACCAACACGGGCATAAATTCCAGGATTTGGAAATCCAATAAATTCATGATATTTTCGGTTGAAGACATTATCGACTCGGCTATAAGCAACCAACCCATAAGGTAATTGGTAATCCAAAACTAAACTTGAGGTTGAATATCCCCCAACGATTTCTCGACCCTGCACTGGAAGCTGAAAATCAAAACGAGGACCAACCCAAAGGGTTTTCCAACGTAAATTAGTCCGACGGGTAACCTCCCAGTTAAAACTAGTACCTCCTCTCCAACGAGGCCTATCTCTTAAAGGTTCACTAGTATCATAAAGTTTCCAATCCACAAACTGGAGGTGACCTTCTATTTGCCATCGCTCTTTTACCGGCAGAACCGTTCCAAATTCTACACCTCTTGTTCTAGCCTCCGTGCGATTAACTAACTGGAATAATTGAGGACTAAAATCAATCAGATCCGTAAAAGAATTATTAAAAACAAATACCGAAACCTTTATTCCCGATTCTCCAAAAGTATGTTCTGTACCAATGTCAATACCCTGACTTTTTTCTGGCTTTAGTTGAGGATTCCCTACGTTTGGCTCTCCTAATGCAAAGAAAGAAGGTAACTTAAAACCTTCACCCCAGCTAGCTTTAACACGACTTTTCTCTGAGAAAGACCAACTGATCCCCGCACGAGGAGATAGTTCCATTTTAAATCCCTCAGGATCATCTAGACGTCCCCCAAAACTAGCTGTCAATTGATTTGATCGGTAGAGTAATTCTCCATAAGTGGCAAGGGTTTCACGCTGCAAATCGAAACCACTCGGGAATTGTTCGGCAATAAGAGTACTATTTGTTCCATCTTCACTCCTTACTTTAATCCCAAGATTTAATGACAACTCCGGTTTTAGCTCTAGGTGGCTTTTAAAGCCATATCGTATTCGTTGAAAATCAGATTGGGTGTTTAAAGAGGGCTGCGTTCGAAAGGATGGGGGTATAGCATCCAGAATGGATGGAGTTAAACTATCTTGCTGACGAGAGAAGAGATCAAACTCAAATCCATAAATCCACCAAGGCTTATACTGCTGTTCATGCTTTAATCCAAAGATTAATTGTTTTGAATTAACAATCTTGGGTTCACGTAGAATTGAAAATTCAGGACCACCACTGTTTTCTGGAAATCCACTTGCCCGGCTATCCTGGTATCTAGTAGTTAACTGGAGGAATTTATCTCGACCCAATGGTAGAGAAGAATTGAAAGACAGCGTTCCCAAAGATAATCCATCTTTTTCTATCTGCTCATCAACATTAAAGTGGGATCCGGCCAAAGAATAGTTTCCTGATTTCAGGGGTCCTCCAGTCCTGAATCCAATCTGACGGGAATTAAAATTACCGAGTATTCCATTAACAAAAAGATTTGGTTCATTTTCACCACTACGAGTAATAATGTTAATTACTCCACCAACACTTTCAGAACCATAAAGGGCTGACATCGGGCCTCTCACAATTTCAATCTGCTTGATATTCTCGACAGAAAGTGTTGAAAAATCAAAAGAGCCACCCAAAATATTAGTTGGGTCATTCACTGGTATTCCATCAACCATGACTAAAGTAAAGTTCGGGTCACCTCCTCTAATTGTTACTGTCGTTAGACCTCCTCGCCCTCCCGTCTGGGACAGATACAAGAAAGGAACTTGACGAAGTAAGTCCATCATATTCTCGGCATGACTACCTCTAATAAATTCTTCAGTCAGAATCGTCACTGCAGCAGAGCTAGCTGAAAGAGGAAGAGCCTCAGCCGATACTGTAACTACAGTGGGTTCAATCTCCAGAGACTTTTGTTTTTTTGAACTAGTATTTTGACCGAACATTTCACTTAAGGAAAAGGCGAGAAGAACAATGATTTTCCCAAAATAAATGATGTACCTGTTTTGAATCATTTTCTGATTGGTTGTTTACCGTCACACTCGAAAAAACGTAAAAACCCTACCTTGTGACATTGAAGTTAAGAAAATTTAAAGATTTACTAGACCAATTAACTTTGCTGAGAAAACATTTTTAGAATGGATAGACTGTCAGCTCGGGGTATATCAATGGCGCCTAGTGCATCTCGAACATAGGCTGGTTTTCTCATTCCATTGAGAACACAAGAAATTCCGTCGATATTAATCAGAAGACTAAGGGCAATTTGACTTAACGAAGCTTGATTTCTTTGATAACCAATTTTTTCTAAACTCACCCGTACATTATTGGACATGTCTTGCTGTTTCAAAAATAAATAGCCTTGTAGTCTTTCCAAAACCTCTTGAAACTCTTGCAAAAAAAGTTTTTGCCATTGTTCCCAAAATTCATCTCCTTCAAATTTCCGCCTAGAAGCTTCTAACCATTGTTTTAAGGGAGGGATCAAATATCGTTCAATAACCCAATCCCATTGGTCAGCAGAACGTACCTGTGGAACGATTTGTTTTATAAGATCAACAAATCCTGAACTAGGACCTGTCAACAAAGGAGCTTCAAGCTGGTCAACTAATGAACATTCTGCTTTCTGTAAAGGAATCAGTAGTCGATCTATTTCTTCAGGACCAGGAATTGCCTGTCCCGGTTGAGAAAAATCGGCCAGTCTTATCATTTGATTAAGATGGAAAGCATTGAGGGGGCGATTAATAAGAACACCCAATCCCTTTTGATGACTAAACTCAACGGCACTTGCGCCAGAATTATTTGTTTCTAGCACACCACCTGTCTCATATAAATTCAAAGGAAATTGGATAACCCGAAAATGATGATCTGGTGAAATACTCTCAGCTTCAGTCAAACATCGCTCAACACTGCTCATGACTGGATCAGTAACTGGTAATCCATAATTATTAGAGCTAATTCCATACCATTTGATTCTGCCCTTTTTTACTTGGTTCTCTAAATAAATGAAGGCTTGGCTAATCCTTCGATAAAACTCTTCTTGATCTTCACTATTTGGAACATGATTATGTGCTTGATGACTAAGAAAATATTCCGGATTATGAAGTAAAAAAACATCTAGATACTCTCGCTGCAAACGTTCACATGATGCGGTTAACTGTGTTTCTAGGAAATCTGGATGTATACAATGCCAGATCCCTTCACCGTACTCTACCACTTCTGAAAAAGAGGATCTTTTAGCTAAAGCCATATTCTGTCCCTGAATATAACCAGCTTTAGTGACTACAATCACATTAGAGTCTGAAAATTCTTTTAAAGTTTTTCCAACCAGCAGTTCAGACTGTCCGTCTGCATAATTAGTACTAGTATCGACAAGATTTCCACCAAGTTCCAAAAACTTCGTAAGAGATGCCTTGTGTTCTACCACTCCATCAGCAACCCTGTAACAGCCAAATCCCAAAGGGCTGCAACGTAAACCCGTAGATCCTAGAGGACGCAATACCCCAGAGTTTATATTTCCCATAAAGGTCTAATTTCCATCATGTAATTCTATAATCTCTTAGAGATAATTCCGTAAATAGATAAGACTAACACTGTCTTCACCCAACCTATTTGATATTCAGAAACAATAATCACTTCAGGTTATATATGAATTGCCTGTTGGAAAGCCGCTAGACTTGCTTCATGAATCGCTTCTCCAAGAGTTGGATGTGCATGAATTGTCTCGTCAATTTCCTCAAAAGTAGCTTCAAGAGTCATAGCTAGTCCAAGTTCAGCAATCAATTCAGTAACATCAGAACCGATCATATGAGCTCCTAAAATTGCTCCGTCAGTTTCACTTAAAATTATTTTGACAAAACCCTCACTTTCTCCAACAGCCAAAGCCTTTCCATTCCCTTTAAACGGAAAACGTCCGATGCGATATTTTTTCCCTGATTCTTTAATAGCTCTTTCAGTAAGTCCAATGCTAGCAACTTGAGGTTGACAGTAGATACAGTTAGGAAAGTTTTGAACTTGCTTAGGTTGACTATCTGTAAACATACCATTAACAGCTTGAATTGCTTCATAAGTTGCAACATGTGCTAACCAAGGTGGCCCAACAATGTCTCCAGCAGCATAAACACCACTTATTTCTGTCTGATAATGTTCATCAATCTTGATAAAGCCGTTATTTTGATTAAGAGTCAGTCCGCTAGGAAAAATTGCTTCCACTCCACTAGCCACAAGAACAATCTCCGCATTTATTGTTTTATTATTTTTACCGACCAAAGAAACTTGGATCTCTTTTTGATCTACTTGACCTCTTTCTACTTTTGTTCCAGTTAAAATTTGAATTCCTTGTCGCTTAAACGATTTTTCTAGTGCTTGAGAAATTTCACTATCTTCAACTGGAAGAACCTCCGATTTCATTTCAACCAGAGTCACATCAGTTCCAAAGGCATTGAAGAAGTAAGCAAACTCTACACCAATTGCCCCTGCACCAACAATAACAATGGAATTAGGCCTTTTTGGCAATACCATTGCCTCCTTACTACTAATAATCGTTGTTCCATTAAAAGCCAGACCAGGTAGTGGGCGGGGTCGTACACCACTACACAGCAGGATATGGGAAGCTTCCAGAATTTGAGTTTCTCTGTTTGTTTGTTTAATTTTGACAAGGGATGAATCAGCAAGTTCAGCTTCACCTTTGACGTATTGAACCTTATTTTTCTTGAATAGAAACTCAATACCTCCAGCAAGCTGATCAGCAACTCTTCGACTTCGTTTAATAATTTTGGTCCAATCAAAGTCTAATTTTTCGAATTTAAAACCAAAATCTTCACCGCTATTTTTCATAAGCTGATAAAGTTCTGCATTTCGTAAAAGCGATTTGCTTGGAATACATCCCCAATTAAGACAAGTTCCTCCAACTCGTTCCCTTTCTATACACGCAACTTTTTTTCCAAGTTGAGCTGCCCTAATTGCACCTACATAACCTGCCGGCCCTCCTCCTATAACTATTAAGTCATAATGCTCTGGCATGTTCTACCTTTCTCATAAAATGTTGGTAAGGGTCTAAAAAACACTGGAAAAATATTTCTACACCGAAAATACACTCTCCTAGAACTCTATTTTTATAAATTAGAATTATTAATCGATACAGGATTCTTCATGTTTTGGTGGCTGCTAATTGCTTATTGCACTTTATTCCATAGGGAACAACAACAAGGAAAAGAAAAACCATAAGAATCTCAGAATCCCCAAAGTTAAACTCAAAACATCCTGCTAAAAAAAGTACAACAACATTTAAAAACCCAATTGCATGTGCGGACTTTTGCAACGATGGAGTCAGAAGCTTTTTAAATGCCCTATAGTGATCTATCCCAATCTTCAACATCAACCAGAGCCAAGCTAATGCACAAGGAATACCCCGTTCTGCAGCAAACTGGAGTAAATTATTATGCATGTGCATGAAAAAGAATCCACTTCGCTCGCGGTCTTGAGGAAATGGATGGTAATCAAAAAATACCTTGGAAACCTGTTGGGGTCCTACACCAAACCAAGGATTATCTTTCACCATTTTTAACCCAGTTTTCCAGATCGCTACACGAGCATAGTTAGAGGGATCATTAAGATTCCAAATACTTTCAAGACGTTTTTGTACAGATTCAGGGGCACTAAATACTAATAAAATAACTCCACCACCAAAAAGAATTACTATTTTTCGAAGTGGAAATCTTAACCAAAAAGCTGTTAATAATCCTGCTGCACTGGCGATCCAAACACTACGGGTTAGCGTTAAAACCAGAGTTATTCCAAGAAAAAAACACCCTAGTACCCAAAAGGTTTTTCTTTTAGGTAATGAATTCAACATATAACCAACTAACGTAATAAATACTAACATTAATCCACCACTGAGGGTCATCCAGTGACCCATAAAGCCAGTAATTCTACCCTGGACACTTCCCAATGAAGGAAAAATATACTGAATAAAAGCAAAACCACAAGCAAAAATACCGGCAGTAAATAATGCTTGGTAAGCTAGAATTGTTCTTTTTTCAGAAAAATAATTTGTTACCAGAAGAATAATTACAAAGAGCCACAACTTCTTTATTGGAGGAAGACCAAGTGTGAGGTCTGGAGATAATAACCAAGACAATACTGTGGTTAAAACAAAAAAGATTAGAGGAAGCTTTATCGGAGGGAAAAAAATGGATTTCTGCTCATTTAGCAATCGATCAAGGATGAATCCAAGAATTGCTAATGATAAAAATATCTGGGAGACAGCAATACTAATTACTGGGAAAACTACTGATAGAGTTATAAAACCATACGTAATTTGATTGAGATGGTTTTTAAATAATGTCATAAAAAAGAAGTACCATTCTACCTTTAATCTTTCTCAATATCTTAATTGGGAAACGCAAAGCTACCTATTAGTCCATCTACTTGTTTGCTACAACAACTCCTCGAGAAAAACCCCAGCCAGTAGGATCATCACCTTGAACGATACGAGGATGGTAAAAACCGACAAAGTCCAACCTCTCTACAATATCTTGACCATAATTCCGAAAACAAAGAACAGAGTTAAATCCACGAATTCGGTCACCATGATATTCTGGGGGAAGAAGATACTGAATTTCTCCATCAATCATTTTAGCCCGTTCAATAGTTTTAGATGCAGGAGAGAGAGGAACAGTGAACATCAGGACTCCTCCTGGTTTGAGAATACGGTACAACTCCTTGAATCCTGCTAAATCATGGGGGACATGTTCAAAAACTTCAGTGGAGGTGCAAATGTCAAATGATTCTTTACCATAGGTCAATCGCTCTACATCCTGGCACTGAATTTTCCCTTTGTACTTACCAGGTGGAACATCATCAAAATATTCTGAAAGGGTTACCTTACCTGCACTACTTAAAAGAAATTTAACAAGAGGACCTTGAGCCGATAACTCATAAACATGTTTTTCCGAAAGATTTGGAATCAAACGATTCACCACACTAACAAAAGACATCGTTGCAGCACTCGAACGACACCTTAAACAACGAATTGCCATCTCATAGGTATCAAGTTTTACAAACAAAGTTGGACCACACAAAGGACAATCACCACTCTTAAGATCAAGATTCCTCCATTTAAGGAGTTTAGTAGCTATTTTAATTTCTCGAAACAAGATTGACCCTTTATTTAAATTGCCGACCTACGTGCAAATTGTAAGCATCCTTTTATTCTCATAGACAACTACAATTCGAACATAACCAAATTGGAAATTATTGATAGCTTGAGCCGGTTCTATTTATTTTTCTGAAATTTAAAGAATGAAATCCTAAAATTAGCTGTAGATCAAAATAACTTATTGAAGTCGAGTTCGAGCTTTTAAAGGTTTTGGAGAATCAAAAAATTTCTCGATTACACGTCGTGCCGACTCCAAATTGCAACAGCGGTTGACCTGTTTTGAAAGGTAGTGGCCAAAAAATACCCATCTGTGTCCCCAAGCAAGAAATAATCGAAGACGTGGCAGTTGTTCAGACGGAGAAAAACATAGCTCTAGTTGATCACAGAACAATCTTAACGCATGCTGATATTCTATACCTTCTTCTTCAGCTGTTCTGGGTGCTCTTTGACCTTCCCGACCATTAGGTTCAGCAAACCCTAAGCTTTCAGCTATTTGCCAAAAAATCCAAGGTCTTGCTGTAGCTGCTCGTGCAACCATCACACCATCACAACCAGTTTTATTAATCATCTTCAAGATATCCGAAGCTTCTTGAATGTCACCGTTTCCAATCACAGGGATTTTTAAAGCCTCTCTAACGCGTCCAATGTAATCCCAGTTGGCCTGACCTCTTCTGTGTTGAGATTGAACTCTAGGATGTAATGTTATCCAGTCAGCACCAGCTTCTTCTAACATTTGGGAAAACTCAACCAAATATTCAAGATCATCTTTCAGTCCAGTCCTTATTTTAACTGAGAGAGGTAAAGACGTCAGTTTTCGAGTATTACGAACAACCTCTTCAGCATAAGAAATATCTCCCATCAAAGCGACACCCCAATTATGCCTTAGAACCTTACTAACTGGACACCCCATATTAATGTCAATTCCAGCTGGAGATAATCTCATCAATTTTCTTATTGAAGGAGCAATCCAGGACTCATCATTACCTAATAATTGAGGGACAAGATCCTCTTCTCCTTCTGCTATCTTTGTCTGAGGAGTTTCCCCTACCTCTTCGCTAGGCAGTAATCGAGTTGACAACATTTCAGTGAATAAAAGTGTTTCGGCATTAGCTGGAAGATAAGTCCGAACTAATTGTCTAAATGCTACGTGGGACAGACCCGCCATCGGGGCAAAAATAATCGGGAAATTGACTCTACGTTGATTACCAAAAGGAATCTTGAAAAGACGGCTGTCCAAAAATTCGTTACCATGGACTCCCTCAGCTGCGCTCCTACTTGGAGAAACCTCTTTAAAAGATTCAGATTGCAATACAGTCAATCCGGAAACCTCACTGGTAAAATAGATTTAGCAGAAATTACTTTAACAATGCTAATACCTAATTAATAGAAAGTTTCATTCCGGCTATAGCCTTGAGGGCAATTTTATTTTCAGGATCAATGTCTAAAACTTGAATGTATTCATCAAGGGCTTTCATCTGATCACCCTTCTCTAAATAAATACGTCCCAAGTTTAAATAAGGGAAATGTCTTGGTTCGTATCGCTTGGCTTGCTTAGCCTTTTCCAACCAAGGAACAGCCTTATCCATTTGTCCCGAGTTCATAAGATAAACACCAATGTCGTTATAAGGATTCCCAAAGTTAGGATCAATCTGGATAGCCTGACGACAATCATCAATTGCTTGATCTAACATACCTAAAAAAGAAATCGCCCAGCCCCTATAAGTATAACCCTCTGCAGTTGCCTGAATGGCTAAACTTTGATTAAACTTGTTAATCGCCTTGAGAATATGACCTTGATTTAACTGGTCAATTCCTTCCTGGCAAAGCTTTTGAGCTTCCTGCTGATCACCTTCGTGATTTTTAAGTGTCATTTTTTAGTCCTAGTTTCGTAAGAAAATTTTGAAGGACATGGTCAAAGGGAATTTAAGATTGGATCAAAGACTTAAGCAAAGTTATGACATTACTCAAGGATTTACATTATTTTAAATCAATATTGCTGGATAGTAACACATCAAATAAATATTGAGAATGGTGACTGGAGCTTAGAATAAGAGAACAAAACTATTCAAGAGTAGATTTGAGAGAAATAATAATATCTTTATTATGTGGAAACAAAATTCCTTAAAAACTTTTATAACCAATGACTTTGTTCCACCAACCTCAGTCGTTGGCTTGACCAGTGCGGTTCTATCCTTTAATCTGTGGTTGTAATAGCTTTTTAAAATAACCTGAAGGAATATATGAATAAAATGATAAAGATTGAAAGACGTTCCTCGGTAGAAGTACAGATTGGACAGGTGTTAATAGGAAATGGAAATCCTGTTGTTGTACAATCCATGACAAATACAGATACGGCTGACGCTCTGGCCACTGCAAGTCAAGTGGCAGTTCTAGCGCGATCAGGGTCTGAACTTGTAAGGATTACTGTAAATAATGATGAGGCAGCAAAAGCAGTTCCAGAGATTATAGAACGTCTTTTAGATCAAGGCCTCACCGTTCCTCTAGTTGGGGATTTTCACTATAATGGACACCTCCTATTAAGCCGTTATCCAGCTTGTGCACGGGCATTAGCTAAATATCGGATTAACCCTGGAAATGTAGGAGCAGGAAAGCATCGGGATGAAAACTTTAAGCAAATGATCGAAGTGGCTAAAGAAAATGAAAAGGCCATTCGCATTGGAGTTAATTGGGGCTCTCTAGATCAATCCTTGCTTTCTAGACTTATGGATGACAATGCTACATTATCTAATCCTCTAGATTCCCGTCAAGTAATGCTCAAAGCTATTGTGATGAGTGCCCTAGAATCAGCCATTCTAGCGGAAAGCTACGGTTTACCTCATAATCGGATCATTCTGAGTGCAAAGGTTTCGGGAGTTCAAGATCTAATTGATGTTTATCGTACCATGGCATCCCGTTGTGATTACCCACTGCACTTAGGTCTGACTGAAGCTGGAATGGGAACTAAAGGGATCATCTCAAGCACAGCAGCTCTATCAATTCTGCTACAAGAGGGAATTGGTGACACCATCAGAGTTTCCCTCACACCAGCTCCAGAGGGAGACCGCACTGAAGAAGTCTTGGTCTGTCAGCAGATCCTTCAGTCCCTAGACATTCGCAGTTTTTCTCCCCAAGTGACAGCTTGTCCAGGATGTGGAAGAACCACCAGTACTTTATTTCAAAGAATGGCTGATCAAATACAAGTTTATCTCCGTTCTCAAATGCCTGAGTGGAGGAATCAGTACCAAGGAGTTGAAGACCTTAAAGTTGCCGTTATGGGCTGTGTTGTAAATGGTCCTGGGGAATCAAAACAAGCTAACATTGGAATTTCTCTACCGGGAACCGGGGAAGACCCGAAAGCCCCAGTATTTGTAGATGGACAATTCACCACAACTCTTCGAGGCAAAAACATTGTAGAGGAATTTCTTAATATTCTGGATCGATATGTGAAGTCTAATTATGCTAGAAGGGATAATTTAGATTAGCATTTAACTCGAATGGAATTAACGCTAATCTAAATTATCTTGTTTTCTTTCCTGAAAATAGAACCATTTAAAATTAAAGGTTGAGAAGTTGAATGAAAAAAAGTATGACCCTGTTAACAATCTTGTGCACTATATTCTTTCATTCGGAATATCTTTACCCCTCCTTATCTAAAAATCCGTCAGATGTTATTCCTAAAGGTGAGACACTTGTTTATGAGGTTCGTTGGAATCCTCCAATCTGGATGTTCTTCTTACCTACTATCAGTGCTGGGGAAATGGTGCTCAAGTTCCACAACACTATTGATTACAAAGGCGAAAAAGCCTTTAGAATAACGGCAGAGGCTGTTTCTTCAGGATTCCTGCCTCAACTCACTGGATTTACTGTCAAAAATTATTATGAGTCATTGGTAAACACAGAGGGGTTTTGTTCAACCCGGTTTACTGAAATTGCCCGAGAAGAAAAAACCACTAGACCAGGTCGAAGGAAAAGATATCGTGACAAAATATTAACTATAGATTACAAAAAGCGTGTTGGTTATTATCTGACCTATGATGCTACTCAGAATCCCCCGAAGGAACTTAAAAATAAAAACTTTGAAGAACTCCCTGCATGTGTACAGGATTTTTTGTCTGCCGTTTATCAAACTCGGCTCAAGGAAATTAAGGTTGGCGATACTTATCTTGTAAATATAAGCAATAATGGAATTATCAAGAAGGTTGAAATCCGTGCTATAAAAAAGGAAACAGTAATAGCTCTTGCAGGAACTTATTCCACGATAAAGATCAAATCTAGCTCGGTACGCGGTCTTTTTAAAGGAGGTGGAAGCTTGGTAGTTTGGGTTACAGATGACGACAGAAAAATGCCTGTTAAATATGAGGCAAAAGCCTGGCTCGGAAAAATATTTGGAACAATTATGAAAATTGAAAATGCATCAGAAAAAAAAACTAACCCTTAAGCCACTGATCTTCTATACCAGCTCTTTAATTGGAACGCCAGTTTCATCATTAATCGAATTGGCTATTTTGATGGGGCGACCAATTGGATGCATATACTCTTCGGTCCAGTCAATTCCAAATGCTTTGTATATAGTCGCTAGAAGATCACCAATGGTTACCATCCGGTCAGCTACATAGGCTCCACGTTCATCACTTGCTCCAATGACCTGACCACCTTTGATTCCCCCTCCTCCCAAAACCATTGACCAACAGTGACACCAGTGGTCCCGACCCCCCCCACGGTTCAAATCGTAAGTTCGGCCAAACTCGCCCATAACAACTACGACTGTTGATTCAAGTAATCCCCTTTGTTGAAGATCTTCTAAGAGAGTAGAAAGTGCTTGATCTAACACAGGTACAAGGTAATCCCGATGTTGGTAATCATTACCAAAATGAGTGTCCCAGCCGCGTCCACTTTCTGGTCTATTTAAATCTAGAGCCGTAACAAAGCGACTCCCAGCTTCTACCAAACGTCGGGCAATCAAGACACTCTGTCCTAAAGTGTTACGCCCATAAGCATCTTTTACCTTGTTAGGCTCTCGAGACAAATCAAAAGCTCGACGAACCGCTGGAGATAGAATCATATTTAAAGCTTGAGCTCTAAAAGCATCCATCTTAAGGTGTTCAGCACTCTCCACTCGCTGGCGATAAAGATTGTCTACCACCGACAGGAATGAATTCTGTGATTCCATCCTTTCGATTGAGAGTGAGGCAGGCAAACTTAAGTCAGGAACTTCAAAATCTTTTTGATTTGGATCAGGAATCTCCATGGGGTTATATTGCGCTCCCAGAAAATGAGCCCCGTAGAAATCCTTATACGCAGAGTGAGGTTCCGGGAGAATAACATTGGGGGGAACGCTGTTTCGAGAACCCATCTCCTTGGTAATGATGGAGCTGAAGGCAGGATAGTTCATAGAGGGGTTGGGCCGATGACCAGTCATCACGTAGTGATGTCCCTTGCCATGGTTATTCTCCTCAGTGTGCATAGAGCGTATGACAGCAAGTTTATCCATGTGCTTGGCAGTCCGAGACAACAGTTCGGAAACCTGGATCCCAGGTACGTTCGTGGAAATAGGTTGAAAAGAGCTGTTGGGTTTGGGGTCCCACATATCAATATGGCTAGGTCCTCCATTTAACCAGATCAGGATACAGGCCTGAGCCTTGCCTGTTTCGGCTCTCCTAGTAGATGCCGTCAGCTGCTGAAGTTGCAGGATTTGATTGAGGCTAACTCCTAAAAAACTTAAGGAGCCCACTTTAAGAATTGAACGGCGATTGTAATCCGGTTCAGAATTTGTCCAAACTTGTTTACTTTTGATAGCGCCACCTCATGAAAAAAATCAAATGCAAATTCTTGGGTTGGTTAGGTGTTTCTTTACTATCTCAGCTGACAACTGAGAAATCAATGTTTATGCTCTAGTATACTGCAGAAGCAGTATTACCCTCTAATGATTTTCAGAAAATTCACGAGAACTGATCAAAGCTAAAAGTATATCTTCTAACGCCTCGTCACGCAGAGAACGCAACTTAATTAGATTCATCAATCGTTCTCGCTCCACTGTGGACGGAAAACGGCAAAGGCTTGCCAGGTATAGTTCATCAATAATTTCTTCATTGGAGGCTTTCTTCTGAACAAGCTGGTTTAGCCGCCCACCCTCCTTAGAAAGTTTTTCTGTATAAGTGGAGCCAACCAGCATATGGAGAGCCTGACTAAGATTTACTTGATTTTTCCGGTCTCCCACAACGGCTCTTTCGGGTCGCCCATAAACATCCAGAAAGCGGGAGTAATATTGCGATGGAAACTTCAGGTTGATAGCCCGAGTTCCAAAAGGCGCGGTTTCGAAATCATAAATTCCCTCTGGAAGCAGAAAATCCTCGGCAACCCCAGTTGCACTTGATAGTGCGTCTAAGAGCACTTCGGCCTCAAGGGCACGAGGTAACGCACGAGAATAATTAATTGTATCTCTGCGATTGGTTTCATTGGGAGAACTTGAAAGCTGATAGGTCCTTGATAAAACAATACGCTGAATAAGATGTTTTAAATCATGGTCGTGGCGCTGAAAATCATCTGCCAAAATTTGTAGAAGCCTCGGATGGGTCGGTGGATTACCCAGACGAAAATCGTCAATGGGGTCAACCAGTCCCCTTCCAAAAAAGTGTCCCCACACACGGTTGACAGTAGCTTCAGAAAAGTCTGTCTGTGCTGTCATCCAACGAGCTAGATCCATTCGTAAATCAGTCATAGAAGTGTCTTGGAGTCTTTGACCGTCCAAAAACATCGGATCCACAAGAGTCTTGTTGCGTGGATGGATTATCGGTGCAAAGGTCAGCTTAGTCCTGCCCTCAGTCCCAAAGTTCTCTTCCTGTCCTAATGGATCGTCATAAACCACTGATGGTCCAGTCCCCATACTGGTGGTGCGGCCAAAGAAAGCTGCAAGGCCCCAGAATTGATTTTGGGTCCAGCGATCATAGGGATGATTATGGCACTGCGCACAATCCATTCGACGACCAAAAAAGACTCGAAACTGTTCAGCCACCACCTGTTCGGGGTGGAAGTCTCCACCAGTGCTGAAGTGGCTGGCCGGGCCGTGACTACCCTGAGCTGCTATTCTTTCCTGGGCAATTAGGTCATATGGTTTGTTAAATTTGAGACTACGTCGAATCCACTCCCAATAAGAATATTGTGAAACTTTGACACGGAAAAGATCCGCTAAACGAAAGGTCCAATATTCAATGTATTCAGGAGAATTCAACAGGGTTCTAACTAGTTTTTCTCGTTTTTGTGAATCTTGGTTAGCAATAAAATCACGGACTCTATTGGGGGGAGGAAGTGTTCCTGTTATATCGAGGCAGACTCGCCGCAAAAATTCACTATCACTGGAAAGTTCAGAGGGAATGATATGAAACCTTTCAAGTTTGTTAAAGATTTCTTCATCAATAAAATTAGTCCGAGACAAAAGAGGGTAGTCTCCAATAAATTTAGAAATTACACCAAAGCGAGCAACAGCAACCTTACCAGGGTATCTCACCAAAATCACTGCTTCACCAACCCGTTTTGCTTTTACTAAACCCTCTGAAGTTACCTGTAAAATCTCAGCATCTAATGATTCATAATGTACTTGATTAGTGACATCTTCCTGACGCCCATTGGAAAAGTGTGCGGTTACCAACATCTGATGCTTTCCTAATCGATCCAAAATGGCTTCCTCTGGAAAAACTTGTATCCGCTCGACAACTAGGTCTTTTTTTTCAGGTTGGGTATAGGGAGCACCAGCTTGAATCCAACTGAGCAAAACATCATAATCTTCAGAACCTTCTTCAAATCGCTGGCCACCGCCATGTGGCTGCAGCATAGCTGGTTTCTGCAAAATCAAACTTTTCTCGGGAATCTCTATACTAATTCGAGGATTTCTGGGTTGTATAGGCTGATCAGTAAGAACTTGGTATCCTCCTCCCTGTTTAATCCACTCATAATCTTCGAGAGGGTGACTTGCATTAGAAGAGAGTCGAAAACCACCCCTCCCTTTTACTCCACCATGACAACTACTACTGTTACAGCCTTGCTTAGTTAATATCTGAGTAATATCTTTAACAAAACTGACGGGCGATTCCAGAAGGGAATTTTCACACCAAAGTACTGCAGTAGCTGTATGCCCATCAATTTTTGCAGTAATTGTTGTCTTTCCATCTGATAGTGAGACAACTCGACCATGCTCATCAACTTTTGCAATACGAGGATCAGAAATTGAGAAACTGGATTTTGAGGTGATCTCTTGTTTCCGCCCATTTGAGTAGGTAGCCAGAAGCAAGAAACGTTGGGAAGCACCGTTCCCACTTAGAACAACTTTCTGGGGTACAAGACTTAGAGACAACAATAACTGTTCGGAACTCGCCCAAAGATTGGAACTAAGTACTAGGCTGGAAAAAAGTAAAACAGACAGACTATTTTTTGTAAGAGAGATAGCCCAAAGAATTTTGGAAACCAACATTATTTTTACCACCAACACTCGCTTATTCTCCTACTGTTAATCGACTAATAATACTGGCAGAGTTAGGGTCAATCAGCATTAAATGTAAATCCTTTACAGGTAGAAACATTCCAGGTCTGTTTTTAACAACTCCCCTGGCTACTATTCGTATTTTATAGGGTACAGCACTGGGAAGTACACTTTTCTCCGCTACTAAACTAAATGCCAGTTTTTGGGTTTGAGGAAAAAATCGGTCCTTATGAAGTCCACCCCTAGGTCCTGCGTCACGAACTGATGTTTTTGCTTCTTCTATAAGACTGGGAAGAGCACTTACACCGGAAGGTAAATTTTCAAAGCCTAAAACTACCAGATGGTCAAACGCCTCTTCTTTTTCAATGGTCACTGTTATCTTCTTGGCCTCACCTGGAACTAAGTTAATATGATCTAGAGTTCCCAAAGTAATTTTTCCGATGTGGGGTACCTGGGACCTGACTAAAACTCGATAGGAAAATTCTTCTCCACCCAATCGTGAAGTCAAATCCTGCAGACGCAAAAAATAAGTACCCTTTTTTTGGAAAGTAAATATTATTTTGGGCCGGAGAAATTTATTCCAAAAAGCTGAATTGTTTTCTACAATTCGATAAATATTTGAACAAACCCTTTGACCTTTTGAATCCAACACCTCTAATAGGAGACTCAATCCTGGGTCCATTTGTTTGGTTGTCTCTATTTCAAAAGCTAGTCCTTGTTCTGTTTCCACCGGAAAGGTAAAATAGTCAACATCCCCTGGTTGATTAATACTTCCCTCAACCACCGTAGGTAGGGAAAGAGGAATTGCTTGTTCCTGGGAGTTCTTAGGTTCTTCATCCATGGTCCATTGAAGCTTTTCAACCTTCTGTCCAATAGACACTTGGTCAGTATTTTTTAAGGCCAGTGTACCGTTCGGAAAAACTTTTGATAACTGCCCAGTACGAGACCATAGCTGATTATGTCGATCAGTCGAAATCTTACGGGCAAACGATCGTTCTTCCCAGTGAAAAAAGTCCGGAACATGGGCTTGTTTTAGTTCAGTCCATTCTCTCATCTTAGAAGGATTTCCAGAGTCACTCTTGGAGATCCGGAGCTGATATGCATGCCCTGCACCACCTTTATTAGTCACGTTCCCAACAGAGACCAAATAACGACCAGATTGAGTAAAACGATGCTTTAACCTCGGCCTCAAAACTTTTCCTTCTACTGGCAAAGGCAAAAACGTTGACTCGTCCAATACTTCCATTCTGGTAACCTTTTGACTATCAAACCAGCTGCCAGTTGGTCTGTATAAAATGATTTCCGGAGACTGAAGATTAATTGGGGAACCAGGCAAAACTCCTCCAGTCGTGAGAACCTCAAATTGTAGTTTTTCATCTTTCGAGGGGAAAAATTCATAAAAATCCATTTCTCCATGATTGGCAATCTTACCATTAAGATTGACAGGCACTGCAATGGATTGAGCTGTGATAGCAGTTCCATGAAAATCATCTTTTTCAAATGTATTTACCTCAGAACTGACAACCAAGCTAAGAGGACTAGAAATACCCCAGTCAGTTATGAGGCGTAACTCATGGACACCAATGGCAGCCTGAGGAGAAATTTCAATTCGAATTAAAATTTCTTGGCCAGGATCTTCCCAGCGTTTGCTAAATCGACTCTTTTGAATAAAAAATTGACTAACTTCTCGAACCTGACCAGTTAGATGACTGCAATCAAACCAAACAGTATGAACGCCTTCAAGACCTTCACCCCGAACAGTTGTATCAAAAAAAGATCCTTGATGAGAACCCTGTGGAAAAAGAGAAATCAACCGTGGGTTTTTTCGTTCCTTTTGTTTGTCACTTGTTGCTGCAAGATTTGGCTCAAAAACCAAAAACATAAGGAGAAGACTAAATAAGGCATTCATTGCAGCTACACGGATACATAACGGGTACCATTTATTTGAGAAAGTAGTATCTGATCTGGTGAACATTGGATTAATTACTGATAAATATCAGTTCTTCTGCAGAATCTATAATAGGTGATTAGCAATACTACCTAAGAATCAATAGTTAATAATATTTGAATGAGCCCTTCAGAGAATATAGTTACATCAATATTCTCTCTACTGGGCAAACCTTTAAGGATGGAAATTAAAGTTAGCTGTGGGTAATTCTTAACAGTCTAAATTAATTCGTGTACAGGGTGGCCTTGCTTATCACCTATAGAATTAGCAATGTAAAGTGGTCTTCCATCTAAACCGGTATAGGTTTTAGTCCAATCAATACCCAATGCTTTATAAACAGTTGCAAAAAGATCCCCCTGGGTTACCTTTCGTTCAGCCACATAAGCTGCTCGTTCATCACTAGCACCAACGATCTGACCACCCTTAATACCTCCACCTCCTAGAACCATTGACCAGCAATGACACCAGTGATCTCTTCCAGCTCTTGGATTTATATTGGGAGTTCTCCCAAATTCACCCATTGCGAGGACTACTGTAGACTCCAATAAACCTCTTTCGTCTAATTCTGTCAACAAGGTAGACATTGCCTGGTCAAAACGAGGTGCTAGGTTTTCTTTAAGTAACTTGTCATTATCAAAATGAATATCCCATTCACTGTGGTTGAAACCCTCAGCTGTCACAAAACGACACCCTGATTCCACCAGTCTGCGAGCTAGTAGTACTGATTGTCCAAAACGTGTTTTTCCATACGATTCTTTAACCTTGTCCGATTCTTCTGAAAGATCAAAAGCTTTTTTGACATTAGGAGATAAGATCATTCTTAGTGCCTGCTCTTGATAACTATCCATCTTATTAAACCGGGCAAATTTTTCTTTCTGGCGAAACTCGTGATCCACAACCTTTAAAAAAGTTTGCCGGTCTTGAATTAATTCAGCTGACAATGATTTTGGTAGAGTTAAATCTGGAATCTTAAAATCTTCTTGACTTGGATCAGGTACAATCATGGGATTGTACTGTGGACCCATGTTGCCAGCCATATAAGAGTGATCATATGAAAGTGGAGGTGTAACAACATAGGGAGGAACATTATTCTGTCCCCCTAGTTCACGTGAAACAATAGATCCAAAACTTGGAAACCGAAAAGCTGGATTAGGACGATGACCAGTCATACCATAATAAGTACCTTCGGGATGATTGTTCTCTTCAGTATGCATGGACCGAATGATGGAAAGTTTGTCCATGTGCTGGGCTGTTTTAGGAAGCGTCTCAGAGATTTGAATCCCAGCTACGTTGGTTCCTATTGGTTTAAAATTACTGTTGGGTTTAGGATCCCACATATCCATATGAGGGGGTCCACCTGACAACCAAATTAATATGACAGACTGGGCCTTAGTCGGTATTCCCTTACCAACTGCAGCAAGGGTTTCCTTCATTCGGAAATAGTCACTTAGCGTTATACCTAGAAAACTTAGTCCACCCACTCGAAGAAACTGTCTACGTTCATGTTCGGCTTCCACGAAATTCAAAGCTGACTTTTTTTCACTCATAACCACCCTCGACAGGATACATGATCCTTAATTATTTAGACTGTTTTAGTACTACGAACCACTAAAAATTGTTAAAATTACTTCTCTAATTATTAATTATTGTGAAGGAATTGTCTAGAACTAATTATAGCCCAAGTTAATGATTCTAGAGCTTCTTTTCGAGGCCGTTTTTGAATCATTCCTTGAAGTTTCATCAGTTCTTCACGACTTGGAAACCGCGAGAGGGATCCTAAATAAAGTTCTTCAATAATTTCTTTATTAGTAGCACCACTCTGAAGGATTTGATCTAACCACCCTCCTTGTTTAGTAAGTTTTTCATTAAAAGTTTTTCCTGTTAAAACATGCAGTGCCTTGGACAAGGCAGGTTCAGGTTTTCCCTCCGGAAGTGCTTTACGCTCATTTCGTTCAAAAAGCTTCATAAAGCTTGAAGGCGTGCCTGGCAGTAAAGTAATTGCTCGAGTCCCTGATGGAAAACCCTGTTTGCCACTTATATATTCTTCTGGAACACCTGTCACATGGGAAATTGCATCAAGAAGTACAGCTGCATCCAGGGGTTTAGGTAGAGCATGAGAAAAGTTTATCCGATCTCCTTTATTAGTGTCGTTAGGATAGCTAGACAACTGGTAGGTTCTAGACTGAACAATCAGTTGCATTAATTTCTTAACATCATGATTATTTTCTCTAAAGTACTTCGCCAGAGCTTTGATGAGTTTAGGATGGGTGGGCGTGTTAATCGAACGAAAGTCATCTACAGGATCTACAATACCTCTACCAAAAAACCAATCCCAAGCCCTGTTAACAAAGGTTTCAGCAAAGTAGGGGTGCTTCACGATCCACTGAGCTAATTTCATTCTCAGATCCGTTCTCTCGTCCAAGGGTAGTACATCACCATCCAAGACACGAGGTTCAACAACTTTACTTGTTTTAGGATGAATCACCTGACCAATATGTTCTGGATCATCGACGATTAATGAGTCAACCATAACATTTTCCCTAACATCAATCATCCGACCATAAAAAGCAGCCATGCCCCAAAATTGATCCTGACTCCAAGCTTCAAAAGGATGATCATGACAACGAGCACAATCCAAGCGACGACCTAAATATAAACGCACCTGCTCAGCGATCATATCGGGTGGTGGAATGATAAAGCGTAACTGGTAATAAAATCTGGAAGGACCATCATAACCCTGAGCCGCAATACGTTCTATTGCTATTTGGTCATAGGAC
>CAYWYX010000025.1:29138-30919 GCA_964462735.1 uncultured Acidobacteriota bacterium
TGATAGCAATACTTTCCCGTAACCACTCTCCATAGAGATTGGTGTCTTTTGCCACTTGAGTTGCTCCACCATACCAACGAAAAATTTCGGCATAACGAAAGTGGAGAAAATCCTGAAATTCTGGCGAATTCAACAAAATTTCTATAAGATTTTTGCGCTTATTCGGGTCTCGAGAAATTAAAAATTCACGCACTCGATTAGCAGGGGGTAACGTCCCTGTTAGATCCAAACAAATGCGTCTTAGAAACTCAGCATCACTGGAAAGTTCCGAAGGTATGATATTGAATTTCCGGAGTTTGGCAAAAACGTGTTTATCAATTAAATTGTTCTCTGGTATTTCAGGATAGCTGGACAGTGGACTGGCAATAACCCCAAATCGAACACTAGCAGCTTTACCTGGAGCCCTAATTAAAATGCTGGTCTCTCCTCGTTTTTTGGCCTGTACCAAACCATCTTCAGCAACTTCAACAACCGTACCATTTTTAGCTTCATAAACCACCTGACCTGTAACATCCTCTTTACGACCATTACTAAGGTGAGCAGTTACCAAAATTTGTTGGCTTCCCTCTAAATTCAGGACCCTTTCCTTCGGATAAACCTCTAATTTTTCGATTTGAATACTTTCAGACTCCCCTTCCTCACCATAGGGTGCCCCTGATTGAATCCATGTTAAAATCGTAGAGTATTGTGGAGAATCCACACCAAATCTAAGGCCACCGCCATGAGGGACTTGAAGGCTTGGTTTAAGTAGAAGCGTACTTTTTTCGGGATTCTCTAGATTAATCCGTGGTTCTTTCGGTTCCTCAGACTTTTCCGTCAGTACCTCAAACTTACCTCCCTTGACAATCCATTTAAAATCATCACGAGGATAAAAAGAATTAATCGATAACTTAAAACCTCCTCGTCCAGGCACAGATCCGTGGCAGGCAGTTTCATTGCATCCTTGTTTAGTCAATAATGAACCAATCACTCTTGGAAAACTAAAGGGACGTTTTTCCTGAGCCTCAAGAATTTTAATAGTAGACCTGGATTTTTTATCTTTTACCTTAGCAACCAAGAATAATTCCCCATCCTTGATTGGACTTACTTTGTTAGCCTTATCAAGTACAACAAAGCCAGGTTTTGATGCCGCAAACTGTCCCTCTGATGTAATGTCTCGGCGAAGTCCATCACTAAAAGTACCCATTAATAGAAAACGCTGCGAGGCATCCGCACCCCAAAGGGTAATTGCTTTTGGTACCAATTCAATGGATATTAGTTTTGCAGATAAATTAGTAGAAAGAGGGGTGTCAGGAGGTTGACTATCCATTCTTACCGTGGAGGCTGTCACTAAAACAAGAATGGCACAAGATAGAATCCCAGCCTTAACAGAAATGAAAAATTTTCCTATTTTTGAAACTCTCATATTCTTTAGTCCTATGTTATTCACTGGGAATCCCCTAGTCGACTCACTTTCATCGAAGAACTTGGATCTAAAATCATCAGTGGAACTTTTCTTACAACAAGCTCCAATCCAGACTTGCCCTGGACAAATGGACGCACTTTAACCGTTAACCAAACTGGCAATCGCGTAGGCAAAGCGTCTTCTAAAGCATGGAGAACTACATTGATTTTTTGGGTGTACGGCAGGTGATTTTCAGTATCTTTAATTTTTGGGGGTCCTCTCCTCTCAGGGAATTGATACCTGCTAGCTGCAGGAAAAGCCTGAACTCCATTTGGTAATCCTTCAACCAAAACAGCAACCTGATTAGAGGGTAAGGAAAATCCTTCCTCCTGATCTA
>CAYWYX010000026.1:0-8115 GCA_964462735.1 uncultured Acidobacteriota bacterium
AATATCCTGAAATCAAAATTAGTGGTGTTGTTGGAATTAAAGGGACTAAGACCCCAATTAATCCAATAACTAGTGTGGTTGTTCCAATCAGTAAGTAGAATATTCTCAAGACTTTGGTTTTCTACTGACTTTTTCATCAAAAGTCAGCGGAGTTGCTGTCTATGAAATATAGGTTAAAGATAAATGATCCTTCAGTCATTAAAGTATTCTAGTCACAAATTTGTTTTAGGAGATCAGGAAGCCATTAATTGTATTTTCCTGTTTAAGCTCTAAAACGTTTTAGTTGCGGTCCAATATTTCCAACCCAAACGGTAACAATACATCCAATTAATGTGTGCCAAGTATAATCGATGTTAGTCCATGTGAGGACCAAGGTCATGGCAAGGAGACCGATTATAAATCCAATCGAAGCATCTTTTTGCCTTGGTCGTTGAAAAAATAATCCTAAAAAAAATATTCCTAATAACCCTCCATAGGTAACGGAAGCAATGTTAAGACCAACCTCGACGATTGGAGTTTGGGTTTTAGTGAATAAAAGTGCTCCTCCAATAAGAATTAAACCCCAGAATAAGGTGAGTATCTTTGACCAGCGCATCTGATTTTTAAAACTAGGTGGGTTTACCTTGTTAAAAAATTGAATAAGGTCGATGTAACTTGATGACGCTAGAGAATTAATAGCTGAAGAAAGAGTTCCCATGGCTGAAGCAAGCACTCCAGCAATAACTAAGCCAGCCAGTCCAACAGGCAAATGTTCAACAATAAATTTTGGAAAAATTTCATCTGAACTATTAAGACCAAGTTCTTGGAAAGATGCCCCTTTATAAAAAGTAAACAAACATAAACCCAAGATTAGAAAAAATGTAAATTGTAAAACGATTACTATTGCGTCTAATAATAGTGCTTTTTGACTATCTCTAACATTTCGACAAGCTAGGAGTCGTTGAACTAGCAAGTGGTCAGTTCCATGCGATGCCATAGTGAGAAAAGTTCCTCCCAATATGCTTCCAACAAAAGTATAGGGTGAACTTAGCCAATCTATCAATGGGGTCATACTTGGAGTGTTGATTATTGAGAATTTATTATTTTCAGGTAGTGTGCTGAATACTATTACATCGTTCCAACCACCAGGTAGATGATTTAAGATTATAGCCATAGCCATAAATGCTCCACCTAGATAAACGAACATCTGAACAACATCCATAAATACGACAGCTCTAAGCCCACCGACGTAGGTATAAATTAGAGTAAATGTTGCAATCAAAAGGATACTCGTCGAATAATCTAGACCAGTTATCAGGCTGAGGGGGATTGAGGATGCAAAAAGGCGAACTCCAGAGGAGAGTATTCGGGTAATGATGAAAACAGAAGAAGTGAATTGCCGAAGAGCTAATCCAAAGCGTTTACCTACAAAATGATATGCTGTTTCTAATTTCCCCTCGTAGTAAGCTGGAATAAATAATGTGCTAACAAGGCACCGGCCAATAAAATAACCAAAGGCCAATTGTAGGAAATTCATATTACCTTGGTAAGCAAGTCCTGGAACACTTATAAAGGTTAAAGTGCTAGTTTCGCTCGCCACAACCGAGCAACCAACAGCCCACCAGGGCAGTGTTTTACTTCCTAGAAAATAATCATTTATTGATTTCTGCGTTCCGGCAATTCGGATCCCGAGACACGTAACACCGGCCAAATAAGCGCATATGATTGAATAGTCAATCCAGTGGAATCCCATAATTTATCCTAAAGAAAAGGATCTAGTTTTACAGGATATTACAATCAACAGGTCTCGAATTGTTGAATTTCAATGAGCCCAGTTTTTAAAAATGTCTTCAGCAACATCTATTGTATTTTGAATGTCCCTACTGGTGTGAGCGGTAGAAAGAAAGCCAGATTCATATTGGCTAGGAGCTAAATAAATACCACGATTCAGCATTTGCCAAAAAAATTCTGAGAAACGATTGAGATCAGATTGTTTGGCTGAATCCCAGTTAAAAACAGATAATCCCATGCCCTGATCAGATAAATTAAGATTTTTGTTTAAATCACGAGGAGTAAAAAACAAGGTAAACATACTTCCAACATGGTTAATGAAAACAGGGATGTTAGTTTCATTGGCTATCTTGATAAAACCTTTGTCAAGCTGACTTGTTAGGTTTTCAAGTTTTTCATAGGTTCCAGCCCGTTTCAGAATTTTTAGGGTAGCGATACCGGCAGTCACAGCCAGTGGATTCCCCGAAAGAGTGCCTGCTTGATAGACGGGACCGTTAGGGGCAAGCTGATCCATAATCTTGTGCCGACCACCATAAGCTCCAACTGGAAGACCGCCTCCGATGATTTTCCCTAAGACAGTTAAATCTGGGGTAATTCCAAACCGTGATTGTGCTCCTCCATAAGCAATTCGAAATCCTGTCATAACCTCATCGAAAATAAGTAGACTCTCATTTTCACCTGTTAACTTCCGTAATCCTTCAAGGAAGCCCGGCTGCGGGGTTACACAACCCATGTTCCCCACCACTGGTTCGACAATCACAGCTGCTATTCTTCCCTTATGTTGTGAAAAAAGTTGTTCGACTAAAGAAAGCTGATTGAAGGAGCAGGTCAAAGTTAACTGAGCCAGTTCAGAGGGAACTCCAGGACTGTCTGGCAATCCTAGCGTTGCAACTCCTGAACCTGCTTTTACTAGAAAACTATCTCCATGACCATGGTAACAACCCTCAAACTTAATAATCATAGGACGGTTGGTAAATGCTCGGGCTAATCGTAAAGCTGCCATACTTGCTTCGGTTCCAGAACTTGTAAGCCGTACTTTCTCCACTGAAGGTAGGGCCTCACATATCAGCTCAGCAAGCTCAATTTCCTTTTTTGTTGAGGCACCATAACTAGTACCATTTTTTAAACTTTTCTGTAATGAATCTATAACCTCTGGATGACAATGACCTAGAATGAGTGGCCCCCAGGAACCCACGTAGTCAATGTATTCATGTCCATCGACATCATAAATCCGGGAGCCCTGTGCTCTGTCGATAAATAAAGGGTTACCACCTACTGCTTTGAAAGCTCTGGCTGGAGAATTAACCCCTCCGGGGATATATTTCTTAGCTCTCTCATAAAGCTGTTCTGACTTCTGAAACAAGATTCCTCCTTGGATTAAATACAGAGGTTTATCATGACGGTAAGTCTGAAAGAATCATCTTAAGTATTGTGCTGCTACTTTTGCGAAATATGTAATGATCCAATCTGCTCCTGCCCGTTTGATGCAGTTCAACGATTCCATAATAGTTTTTTCTTGGTCTAACCAGCCATTCTTGTGAGCTGCTGTAAGAGAAGCATATTCACCGCTTACCTGGTACGCTGCTACAGGTACACTAAATTCTGATTTGACTCGAAAAATTATATCTAGATACGGCATAGCAGGTTTAACCATTATGATATCAGCTCCTTCTTCAATATCGAGGGCCACTTCACGAATTGCTTCTCTCTGGTTTCCAGGATCCATTTGATAGGATTTACGGTCTCCAGCTTTTGGAGCAGAGGAAGCTGCTTCTCGAAATGGTCCGTAGAAAGCAGAGGCATATTTAGCTGCATAAGATAAAATTGGGGTTTGTTCAAATCCACTTGAATCTAAAATCTCTCTGATAGCTGCGACACGTCCGTCCATCATATCTGAAGGTGCAATCAAGTCGGCTCCTGCCTTGGCATGGACCAAGGCGGTCTTTGCAAGTAAATCCAGAGTTGCATCATTATCCACATCCCCATTGTGGAGAACTCCACAATGGCCATGATCTGTATAACCACAAAGACAAACATCAGTTATAACTAATAGATCGGGTTCAGCTAGCTTAATGGCTCGCACAGCTGAGGGGACGATGCCATCTTCATCATAGGCACTAGTACCCATTTTGTCCTTAGAAGGAGGTATTCCAAAAAGCAGAACGGCAGGGATCCCGAGAGAGCTTATCTGATGACATTCTTTCACTATTTGATCTATTGAAAGGTTGAAATTTCCAGGCATGGAAGCAATTTCTCTTTTTACCGTTTTGCCTGGACAGACAAAGAGTGGATAAATGAGATTCATTAAGGATAGTTGAGTCTCACATACCATAGAACGAATTTTTTTATTTGCTCGTAGACGGCGAGGTCGGTAGTAAGGTGTCTGCAAAATATCCCCTTCTTAAAATTAAAATATCAAAATTGTAGCACAGGAAATGTTCTTCTATACCCTGGTCTTAAGTTTATGTATAACACGTTTGATAATAGCTTGACCTAGGTTGTCTTAATTTTAGGTTGTTTGAGTGTATAAACACTATAATAATGTTTTGTCATCTTAAATGTTGACAAGGATAAAAGATAAAATACTAGACAATCAATGGAAATGGCCAAATGGATTTTAAATGAAGTAAAGAAAGCTGGTAAAGTCATCGGTAATCAAATAATTCAGTGGTGCTGATATCCCATTGATAGATGTGAAGCCTTTGTTTTTTCTAACTATTGAAGTAATACGCACAAAGAAAATGGTTTCTCCTAAATTAAAGGGAGAGTTCCTTACTGGAGAAAAATGAGAAAGATTCCCTGTCTTTTAATTTTGTTTTTGGGATGTTTGATAATAGTGGCTCCGTTTGGTTCCAATAGTCAAAACCAAGGTTTGTCGACTATGGGAATAAAATTTATTGATATTGCTCAAAAAGCAGGGTTGAACTTTCAACACTTCAGTGGGAGTTCGGAGAAGACCTATATCTTGGAAGGTATGAGTGGAGGAGTTGCTTGGATTGACTATGATAGAGATGGTTGGTTAGACCTTTACTTAGTTAATGGCGGGCTTTGGGATGAGTTGTTAAAAGGGAAGAGAAGTATTTCTAACGCTCTATACCGAAATAAAGGTGATGGAACATTCATTGATGTGACAAAAAAAGCAGGAGTAGGTAACCATTTTTGGGGGATGGGTGTTGCTGCATCTGATTATGACAATGATGGGTGGACCGATCTTTATGTTTGTAACTACGGCCCGAATACACTTTATCGCAATAACGGAGATGGAACTTTTACTGATGTGACAGATAAAGCAAAGGTTGGAGACAAGCGCTGGGCAGTGAGTGCTGCTTTTGGAGATTATGATTCGGATGGGCACTTGGATCTTTACGTTACGAATACTGTACAATTTGATCACAATCAGCCACCACCTATGAACTGTCATTATCGAGGTATTATAGTTCAGTGTGGTCCTCTTGGTTTAGTGCCGGATGCAGATATTCTTTATCATAATAATGGTGACGGAACCTTTTCAGATGTGACTAAAAAAACGCAAGTTGGTAATGTTAAACCTTCCTACGGCCTTGGAGTTGCTTGGAGTGACTATGATAATGATAGTGATTTGGATCTATATGTGGCTAATGATCAGATGGCCAACTTTCTATTCCAGAATCAGGGGAATGGTAGCTTCATTGAAGTTGGCCTCATGTCAGGGGCGGGATACTCTGATGATGGCTTGGCACAAGGTAGTATGGGGGTAGACCTGGGAGACTACGACCATGATGGGTTACTGGATATTTTTCTAACTCATTTTTCTGATGACTACAATACTCTTTATCGAAATTTAGGAAATGGAAATTTTCGAGACGTTAGTCACTTGAGTGAAATTGCCTTTCCCAGTTGGCCATTTCTAGGATGGGGCACTGGATTTGTTGATGTCGATAATGATGGTTGGGAAGATCTATTTATTGCTAACGGACACCTTTTTCCTCAGGTAGAGAACTATCAGATGGGTCATAGTTTTTATCAGCGCAGTCAGCTATTCAAGAATCTTGGTAACGGAAAGTTTCAAGAATTTACGGCTGGCCTTGACAAAGTGAGACTTTGGTCTAGCAGGGGGGCTGCCTTTGCTGATTTTGACAACGATGGTGACATAGATATTGCTGTTAATAATTTGGATGGTAACCCTTGGCTCCTAATGAATAAAGGTGGTAACAAACAAGCTTGGCTTAGTTTACTCTTAGAGGGAGTGCGCAGTAATCGAAGTGGTATAGGTGCAAGGGTAACAGCATCAACTTCTACGGGAAATCAAATTAGGGAAGTAAGAGGTGGATCTAGTTATCAGTCTACGCATGATTTTAGAGTGCACTTTGGACTAGGTAATACCAAGATTGTTAAAACCCTAGAAGTAAGATGGCCAGATGGCTCTATCCAGAAATTTAATCAGATCGCTGCTAATGTACATTATCGGCTTAAAGAAGGCGGCGAACTTAAAAAAATTGATTGAATTTCTCAAGCTCATTTTCTAGAAAAAACAATTGTTTGTTCAGATCTGGTTATTTGTACCTTGAATCAATAAAAAGGTTTTGTTGAGTGTTGATATGAGAAATAGATTGCAAAAACAATCAGTTTGTCTAATGAAAACAAAGTTTGTGTGGCTCGTATGTCTCTCCTTTTTAGTTGGTTGGCCACTTTCTCTATTTTCTTCAGAATCCCAGTATTATAAAGAAGCTAAAGATTATTATGATCAGAAGCAATATTTAATGGCTATGCTCTCAGCTCAGAAGGCTTTGGAAGAAGATCCCCAAAATGCAGACCACATTTTTTTCTATGGGCTTGTATTGACGGAATTGCAGCAATTTACTGAAGCAGAACAACATCTTCGTAAGGCTGTTAAGTTGCAGCCAGAAAACGCAGAATTTCATTATAGACTGGCAGCACTTTTGTTACAGGAAAAAATGGCATTAAAAGTAATGTTATCATTGGATGGTCGGGACGATAACACCTTGTTGGTAACTGGAACTGAGAAGGAGGCAATTAATTCTTTAGAGAAAGCAGTCTCACTTAATCCCAATCATTTTAAGGCTCGCCTTCATCTAGGACGTGCTTACTATGATCAGAACTTGCATGATCTAGCTCGCCGGGAGTTTTTGGCTGTCTCTGAAAAGAATGCTAGTTATCCTTGGCTTCACTACCATGTTGCAATGCTCTATTCTAACGTTGGCAATGTAGAAGAGGCCATTAACGAATTGGAAAGGGAGATCGAGCTTTATCCAGAACATGCACAAGCTCAACTGGAATTAGGTGAATTGTTTTTAAAGGTCAGTAAATTTGAGTCAGCCTTGAAACATCTGTTAACTACTAACGAGGGTGAAGTAAACCCTGCCGATCTGAAATATGCTTTAGCAAAGGTGTATAGAAATCTTGGAGATCAAGAGAAGGCAATAACTTTGGCGAAGGAATGCCTTAAGGTAGACCCTCAATTCACGGATGCCCATTATTTATTAGGGCAGATCTATCGTGAAATTGGCCAAACAGAATTGTCACGTCAATCCATGGAACTTTTTCAAAAACTAAAAACCACTCCAGCACGTTAGATTTTGTTTTTTGTTTAACAAACAAATTATTCCACTACCAGTCTAAATCCAAGAATTTTATAGAGCTCCAGAGTTACGCTGAATCCCGTTCTTATATTCTTCATGAGTTTTGGCATCTGTTTGATTAATCCGGGTACTTCGGGCCCGATAGTCGAACACAAAACCACGGCGGTTGAACTGGGTTTGGTTGGGGCCGCTTTGATGTATTGTTAAAAAATGGTGAATGGAAGCATCACCACGTTCAAGTAATGCAGGTACCTTAGGATACCTCAAGGGATCAGGAGGTTTAGGAAGGGCCTTATTGAATAAGGGCAGGTTTGTTTTGACATGACTAATCTCCCCTAATCGATGACTACCTTTTATAAAGTGTACTGCTCCATTTTTTAAAGTTGTTTTGTCTAGAGCAATCCAAAGGACTAAACCATAAGGCGGCATATAGTTGAAGTAAGCATTTTCCTGATGATAAAGGGCTGGAGACCCTACCCGAGCTGGTTTATAGAAAACTTCGGTGGTGAGGGGCTCTAGGGGTTCTCCAAGACATGCCTCAAGCAGTTTTAGTGTTGCTGTCTAATCAGTATCTTTTTAAAATACTTGTCGTAAAGTTCCATTCTGGAAAACTGCTTGAGAGGACCACTCCATCCTGATTCGTAAACCACATGAATCTTGGGTACAGTAGGAAGAATTTTTAAAATGTAGCGATTGATTTCCCTTTCTAGTTCATCAACTGCACTCTTTTCAAGAAAATTCTTTACAATCACAAAGCCATCGTCTT
>CAYWYX010000026.1:8215-29682 GCA_964462735.1 uncultured Acidobacteriota bacterium
GATTAACAAGAGTTGTTCCATTGACTCTGCAGACAACTGTTTCCGGATGTTCTAGCCCTCTTACATCAAGTACGAGATTCATGCCCTTTAATTTGCCATTCTTTTTGGCCAGTTTTAGATTTTCTCCCACAACTAAAGGTACTCTTGCTACAACTCCATATTTAATTGGTCCAATCTTTCTAACAGGTAGGGGAGGCTTGCTAGAAATATGACGATAGTAGTCAAAGACAGTACCACCAATGTTATCTACACAGAATAACTTGTTTTTCCAAAGTAAAGTCTGAGGTTCGCCAATGTCGACAAGACAAGCATAGGATTGTGTTCGGATTTTTACTAAATCCTGTCCAGTTTTATATTCAAAAGGTGTCCCTAGATTCCAAAAATAAATTCCATCGGCGCCAGATTGAAACCAATTAGTTGCTAAGGCTCTCACACCCTCTAGAAAAGACCCGCGTGATACATTTTGAGCAGCTCCTTGGTTAATACAAGGATAAACAAGTACCCCATGCTTATGTGCCAATTGAGTAAATTTTTTGGTGGGCAAACTAAAAGGAGAATAACCTCCACCCGCTATAAGAATGTCAACTAGGTCTTTTTTTATCCAGTGCGCTACATCAAGACCTACATCGAGGGCTAATTTAAAACTGTCAGGTACTCGAGTAGCCAACAATAAAGGCCTTCCTCGTCGGTTGGCTTCTTTATCAGTCATTTGGCGAATTCGTTCCATAAACCTCGTCATAATGTCTATTTGATTTTGATTAACGGGTTGACCGTGGAGAGTTTGGCTAAAGAAGACAGGATGACGAATGAAATCTAACTCAAAACCATCCACATTGTATCTTTGTGCAACTTCTTCAATGATTTCAAATTTTCGTTGTCGAACCGCTTTGTGAGAAAAGTCTTGAGCAGTGATATAAAGTTCCATTGAAGGTTGTTTGATACCTAGTGGATCAACTAGAAAGTGAGGGTGTTCTTTTTTCCAAAGAGTTAGACCTCCTCCAATAAAGCTGTCGTGGACATCGTTCATTCGAACCGATGCAAAGATTTCCATTCCTTCTTTGTGGGCAAAATCTATGACTATTTGGAGAGGCCCTCTTCCGCTTTGGATTAATTCTTTAACATTAGAGGTAACTTTTGACCAATATTCCGGAGGTCCTCCATGGGCATCACCATAGATAGGTTGTAGCTTGCTATCATAAACGGGCGCATCTGCCCAGCCACCTAAAATTGACCAAGAAATAGTATCAACTTGGGTTCCGACCAGAGGTTTAAGCCGACGTTTTAAGAAGCCTTCTGCCGTATTAGCATCATCGCGGGAAAGTTCATATGTGTCATCATTAAAAATTATTCTTCGTTGCCTATCAGCTGCTGCAATCCTAGATTTTTTTTGGGTTGATAGAGAGGATTGTTGATCTAAAATCTTGTTAGTGCAGGAAGGTAAAATTAAGCTGAAAAGGAAAATGATTGAGAGCGAGTACAATGTTGAAAGCCCTGTAGAGTTTGTTCTTAATAAGTCACGAGTGTTAATGCACATTGCAATCCTTCCAAATTAGTTTATTTAATGAATAAAATGACGACCAAAAAAAATAAATGCAAAAAGTTCCTTAATTGGTGTAAGAAGTTGTAATTTGATTTTTAAGTTGTTTAAATATTTTCATTTCCCTGTTGCCAAGTTCTATCTTGCCCGTCTGATAATAGAGTTCAGCCAGAAGTTGATGGACTATAGGGACTTCAGAAACCAGTTTCAAGCACTGGCGAATTTCTTCAATAGCTTTTTTATATTGACCTAGTTCTTTGTAAACTTTGGCCAATCCGTAGTGTAAATCAGGGAGCGAGACATTTTCTTGGTCAGCAGCTTGGAGTTGAATCAAGGCCTCGTTTAATTCTCCAATCTGAAGTAGCAGGTCTCCTAATTCTAATCGGGCTTGACCATGTTTGGGATGATATCGAATTTCCTTTTTAAAAGATTGAATAGCCTCCATTAGTTTTCCGGCATCTAATTGGATTGTAGCTAGATGATAATGAACCCAAGGGTAGGTGGGGTCTTTGTCGGCAACTTTGGCAAATTCCTGAAATGCCCTATTTCTCATATTTTGTTCATGAAAAGTTCGTCCTAAATGTAATCGAGCCTTCAGGTGTTCTGGATCCAATTTAAGGGTATGTTGCAGAAGCTTAATGATTTCGTTAGTCTTATTACTCGTTTTTCCCATCCCCATTCCGTTTGGTCCAAACAAAGCTTGAGTTTCTAATTGCTCCTGCATAAGCATAGCCGCCAAGCTATAGTGAAATTCTGCGTTGGTGGAATCTAGATCAACTGCCCTTTTCAGATGGACAGAGGCCTCACTGAATTGTTTAAGTTGAACCAAAATCAGTCCATATAAATGGTGGAAATCAGAGTTTTTCTTTTCATTATCGGTAACTCTTTGGGCTGCTACCATGGCTAGCAAGTATTCTTTCTTTTCAAACTTTTCTTGAGCCTCTCGAAAAGCTTGTGACTGAGATTCCATAGAAAAATTACTGACCGAAAAGATACTAAGAAATATTATAAACAAAGAGTTAGTCATCAAATTACTTTTCCAAAACCCATTTTTTTCTATTTTTTGGTTCACTTTGAAATACCTGTTTTTGTTTCTAAAGGACAAGAATCCCCGATTTATGGAGAATTATTTTCTGAAAGAATGCGTATCCAATGGTCAGCAAATTCAGAGTGGGTCATAAATCCTTTTTCGTAGGGCATATGGCATGTTGTACAGTCTTTTTTGGATATAGGGCAAGCTTGTAAGAGGGGATTCTTGGCTTGGTGGCATGTAAGACATTTAGTGTCATAAGCCCTAGGTTGCTGAACAAGATCTTCATGAGGATCATGACAGGTGATGCATTGTAGTTTTCCTTTACTTTCTGTGTAGCATTGGCTGAAAACTAACCTTTGACCTGGAAAACGAGCAGTTTGTTTGTCTCCCATATGCTTGGAAATAGTCTGTAAATCCGTGCCACCAGCAGGTACTCCATGACAGGCTCCACAGAAATAAATTTGTTCTATCGCTTTCATTTTTCCTGGATTTTTAATTGGATTAACAGTTTGATTATTACCACTCATCATCGCCTGAATGTGTTTTCCCCCCGGACCGTGGCAACGTTCACAATGTACGCCCGCATTTTTGGGGTTCATTTCAATGGGTGGTAAATCAGCTTCTCGAGTGGTATGGCAAGCAAAACAATTTTCTTGTTGAGGTGGTGACATCCAGTCCGCTAAAGCATCATAGGTATCCTCCACCTGTTTTTCCAATCCTGTGGTAACATCTAAACCACTAGTTTTTTGATACCAACTTACCCGACTTTGCCCATAATTACCTTTATCTGTTAATCCTACGAAAGTTACCCCTTTTCTCCCAGCACCTAATCCCCACAAAAGATGCATCCTATTGCTTTCATTTTTCTTGGTAGCGATGAGATCTAGGACAAAGTTTTTGTTAGGGGATTTTTCGATTTGATATTTAACATTATTTTGTTTGTCGAAGAATTGGAGAGGTACGGCTTTAAGTAGTTCTGGTATAGATTCTACTTTTCTTAAGGTACGAGCGTGTCCACTATTTATTTGGGTAGTGAATATGTTTTTATGGCAGTTGGTACACTGGCTTGATCCAACAAAGTTGTTTTCCTCAGATAGAAGTGGATTTCCTAAAAGAGAATGAAGCGGATTAAGTAATTCTAATAAAAGAAAAACACAGAAAATTGATCTATTGTTTGAAAAAATCAATTGAATCAGTTGGAGTGTCTTACAGTTTGCCATTCTCTTTAGTATGATGAGGAATTAGATTGGTCCTATTCTTATAAAGAAGGATTATTTGGGAGATTAATTAAAGGTTTTCAGATCTCCCCAGAAAAATTCTACACCAACATGCAGACATGGCAAGGTTAATATAATGATTAGAAAATCTTTAAACAAATATAGTAGGGCAGTAAGAGAAAACTCTAGGAGAAATTTTATTTAAGTAGCGGCTAGGCTTTTGTCTGACTGTTAGCAAAAGAATCGAGATTGATTATTAAAATATTTTGATTTGAATGGGTCTTAGAGTGATATTTGGGATAATTACGGTGTGGTCAAAGATCCATGTTATTATTCTTTTTTAACTCTAGTGGCAAATGAGCTGTACATTAGAAATGGAATCTTATTTTCATGATAAGTAATGAAAACTGCGAGCGATCAGCAATATTTAGAAAGGTCATTAATGATTTACAATGATTAAATTCCTCTTGATTTTTTTAACTGGTCTTTTCATCTATCTTCAAACTCCAGTTGGGGCCGATCGGATTAGTCCAATAAAATCTTTATCTTCAGTATTTTTTAGAGATATTGCTAAAAAAGCTGGACTGAATTTTCAACATTTTAGTGGTAGTCCAGAAAAGCAGTATATATTGGAGAGCATGAGTGGTGGTGTGGCTTGGATCGATTATAATCGTGATGGATTCATAGATCTTTACCTTGTTAACGGAGGACACTGGAACGAACTACTTGAGGGAAAGCGTAGTGTTTCCAATGCTCTTTTTCAAAATAATGGTAACGGGACCTTTACAAATGTTACTCAAAAATCTGGGTTGAGTAGTCGCTACTGGGGTATGGGAGTTGCCGCTGGAGATTACAATAACGATAACTGGGTGGATTTATTCGTCTGCAACTATGGTTCCAATACGCTCTATCGCAATAATGGAAATGGAACGTTTACTGATGTAACAGCTGAAGCAACCTTGGGGGATAAGCGTTGGGCGGTTAGTGCTGCTTTTGGAGATTACGATGCTGATGGGTGGCTGGATCTCTATGTTACTAACACAGTTCAATTTGATTACCAGAAGCCTGATCCAATGGACTGTCACTATCGTGGCATTACAGTGCAGTGTGGTCCATTAGGCATGATGGGTGATTCGGATATCCTTTATAAGAATAGGGGGAACGGTACTTTTGAGGATGTCAGTGAGAAAACTGGTGTAGGTAATGTGATCCCTTCCTATGGTCTTGGAGTTGTTTGGAGTGATTTTGACAATGATGGTGATCAAGACATATATGTTGCAAATGACCAGATGGCTAATTTCCTTTTTGAGAATAAGGGAAATGGAACCTTTGAGGAAATAGGCTTGCTTGCTGGAGCTGCTTTCAGTGATGACGGTACTGCTCAGGGTAGTATGGGTGTTGACTTTGGAGACTACGATCGTGACGGTTTACTAGATATTTTCTTGACTCACTTTTCTGATGATTACAATACTCTCTTTCGAAATCTAGGAAAGGGAAGATTTAGAGATGTGACTCGAGCAGCTAGCTTGACCTTTAATAGTTGGCCAATGGTTGGTTGGGGTGCGGGTTTTGTAGACTTAGACAATGATGGCTGGGAAGATATTTTTGCTGCCAATGGTCATGTTTTTCCTCAGGTAGACGACTACAAGGTTGGTATGAGTTTTCATCAACGGAGCCAGGTTTTTCATAATCTGGGCAATGGTAAATTTGAAGAGATCTCAGCCGGGCTTAACAAAGTAAAAACGTGGTCAAGTCGAGGGGTGGCATTTGCTGACTTTGACAACGATGGAGATATGGATGTAGCGGTAAACAATCTTGATGGACAACCATGGCTTTTGCAAAATGAACAAGGTAACCAAGCGGGGAACTGGATACTGTTAACCTTAGAAGGGGTTAAGTCGAATCGGAGCGCAATTGGTGCAAGGGTATATGTCAAGATAGGTTCAAAAATGCAAATGAGGGAAATTCGGGGAGGTTCCAGTTACCAATCAACACATGACTTTAGAGTACATTTTGGACTGGCGAATGCCAAAAATATTGACACGCTTACTATTCGTTGGATAGATGGTACAGTACAAGAATTTCAAAACATAAAAACTAACCGATTTTATCACCTGAAAGAGGGTGGGACCTTGAAATTAACTAACCTTCCTTAGATTAAAAAAATAGTTTTGAGGAGATACTGAGGTTTGAACAAGAAGAGTTCTTTTTTGTGTAGGCCACTGTTTTTGAAGCACCTACTAAACAGATTAGTTTTGTTAGGCTTTTTGGTGTTTTGTGGGGATCAATTACTAGCCGAATCAATTCATTTTATCAAAGCAAAAAAACATTTTTACAATGAAGAATACTTGTTGGCAATGCTGTCTGCTCAACGGGCTGTGGAGGAAGACAGAGAGCAAGCGAGCTATCGTCACTTGTATGGTGTGATACTGACTGAATTGAAACAGTTTTCTGAAGCTGAGATTCATTTAAGGAAAGCTGTATCATTGGACCCTGGAAACGCTGAATTCCAATATCGTTTGGGATCGACTTTATTGGACCAGAGTCAAGCAGCTATGGCATTAAAGAGTATGAGGGTTGGCTTGAATTTTTCAAGGAGTGAGGGAATTGATGCGGAAGGTCTTCAGGCGCTGGAAAAAAGTGTAAAACTAGATAGTAACCACCTAGAAGCTCGAGTCAGACTGGGGAAAGCATACACGGATCAAAATAGATTTGATGAGACTCTTGTTCAATTTAAAACTGTTGCTCAAAAGGCTCCGCGATATCCTCAAATACATTCCTACTTGGCCATTCTTTATCTCGAGTTAGGGATGGCGATCAAAGCTATTCAGGAGTTGACCACTGAAGTAAAATATTATCCCGACGACGCTATGTCACATCTTGATCTTGGAGATCTTTTATTGCAGTTAGCTCAACCCAAGCTGGCTTTGAAACACTTGCTTATAACCGAAAAGAAAAGCCCCGACACTCCTGACCTTCATTATGCCTTAGCCAAAGCTTACCGTAGCCTAAAGCAACCAAGAAAGGCTCTAGCCTCAGCACTAAAATGCGTCGAGCTTTCACCACAGTCTCCTTCACCTAGGTACCTCTTATCACAGCTTTATCATCAAAATAATCAAATTGATAAGGCACGAGAGGAATTAAAAATTGCAGATAAATTGAAGAACCGACTAACTAATACCTATCGACCTCCGAAAGCCATATAAACTAACAAACCTTTTGAAAATTAGTGATTCTCAGGTGGTGAAACAATACGGATCCAATGGTCAGCAAACTCAGAATGAGTCATAAAACCTGTTTCCTGGGGCATGTGGCATCGTACACAGTCATTAGTTGATTGAGGGCATGGACTAGCTAAGGAATCCTTGCCACTATGGCAGCTAAGGCAGTTTTGGTCAAAAGAAAGCGGTAAATTTTCGTGTACGTTGTGGCAAGTTGTACATTTTAGTTTTCCACCACTCTCATTGTAACAACGGCTAAGCACTAATCGCTTAGCAGGAAAACGGACACTATGTTTTTGGGCCATAGCGTGATCCAAAGCACGCAAGTCTGCTCCGCCAGGAGGAATTCCATGACAGGTACCACAAAAATACACTTGTTCAAGGGAACCTAAATTCCCAGGGCTTTTAATCGTCCCCCTCGGATTTTTTTGGCCTTGGGTCATCCGTTGAATGTGTTGCTGGCCCGGGCCATGACACCGTTCACAATTAACACCAGCATCAGCAACCTTGATGGTTTCAGGGGAATGGTTCGTATTTCGAGTCATATGACATTTTAAGCAATGTTCTGTTTCAGCAGGATTCATCCAACTAGCTAGGGCATCATAAACGTCGACTGGTTTTTTTTCGAGACCAGTGGTGATATCAAGTTTATTGATTTTTTGATACCAACTTACACGACTTTGGCCAAAGTCTCCTTTTTCGCTTTTACCTACAAAAGTGATTCCCTTTCTTCCAGCTCCTAATCCCCAAAGTAATTCTAGTCTTTCCACAACAGATCCTCTTGAAGCTATCAAATCAACTTTGGATAGCTGAGAGTTAGATTTTTCTAAACGATATTTTGTTCCACTAGTTTCATCAAAATATTCAATAGGAAGTGAGTTCATCAAATCAGTAAGTTCATGAACTCGAACCATAGTATGAGCATGGTCACTATTCAATTGGGAAGCTGTTATCTTTCCATGACAAGCACCACATTTTTCTGAGCCAACAAAGTCTGAATTAGAATCATAAGGTTGAGAAGGTTGCGACAAGAAGATACTGGTTATCAGACTTATGGCAACCACAATAAATCCCAGCGAAATAGTATGTTTCCATAGAAATTTTAGAGTGCTAAATTTAGCCGCTGATTTTGTTTTTGAAATTGATTTTAAGAGGTATTGAGCCATTAGAGTCCTAATCCAACGAAGAGTAAAAATTCGAGAATAGCTTAAGCTACTTGGAATCATGGTCAGTACCAGACTTTTTGTCAACGAAATCTTAGTTGCATCGAGAGGATTATCCCATTAAAGTAATTTGGGCGGAATGGCACAAAGAGAAATAGATTTTCTTGTTAGCTTTTGCTTAGGACAATTTTGTCAAACTTTGGGGTAAGGGATCAATGAATTCAAAAAGCAAATTCATTAAAGATCATTCCTTTAATCCAACCTTCAAGGGATTTCGAAGCATTGAAGTAATATTTTTTTTGTTTGTCGGTCTATTTTGTTTTGCAGTGCAGGTCGGGGCAGAATCTCTTCAATACCAAGAGGCCCGGGAAAGATTCGAAAAAGGGGAATTCTTATTGGCAATGCTGGCCGCCCAAAAAGCGGTTGAAGAGAGTAGTGAAAATGCTGCATATCGTCATTTATATGGAGCCATCCTGCTAGAACTTAAACAGCATTCCGAAGGAGAAATTAATCTTCGAAAAGCAGTAGAATTAGATCCAGACAATGCTGAATTTCTATACACCCTAGCTGATCTGCTGATTACTCAAAAAAGTGATGTGGCAATTAGGAAAGAACTCCGGACTGGCATTGGACAGCCTCGGTTTGGAAATGTAGATCAAGAGGGTGTCGAGATGTTGAAACGGGCTATAGAGTTGAACCCAGAGCACTTTAAAGCTCGTCATCGTCTCGGTAGGGCATATACTGATTTAAACCGACATGATTTGGCACTAGAACAATTTCGAACAATTGCTGATAAGAATCCCCGCTATCCTTGGATTCATTCTTCTCTGGCTGTAATATACATGGATGAGGGTTCTGTAGAGGAAGCTATTAGGGCATTAAAAAAGGAAATAGAAATCTACCCGGAGCACCATTCAGCACGTCTTGAACTAGGGGAGGTATTTCTTAAGTATGGAGATTCAGAGCAAGCTCTGAAAGAATTATTGCAAGTCAAAGAGCAGGCATTGTTTTCTAAAGACAAAACGGCTCTTCACTTGAGTCTTTCAAAAGCCTATCGGGATACTGGACAACTGAAAAAAGCACTAATATCGTTAAAACAGTCTATTGCTTTAGATGCTAGCGTTCCTAATGCTTATTATCTTGGGTCACAAATTTATCGGCAAATGGGTGAGCCGGAATTAGCTCGTCAACAGATGGTGATTTTTCAGAGGGTCTACCGTGAAGATCGTCAGAAGAAGTTGGGTTTCATGGATGATCAACCCGTTAGCCGAAAATAACTGTTGGAGCAACTAGTTATTGGTTTTCTGCTCCGGCAATTCTCATCCTCAACTTTTGCTAAGGGTGGTGGTTAGTTAGTGACTACATTCATAGACTTTTGGGTATATAAATTTTTATTTTCCTAGTCCTAAGTACAAGAAATATGCGAGAATTGTACTAATATTTTTTTAGAATCATTTTTATAAGATGTTTATCTTGGTGGAGCAAATTTACCGAGCATTTTGGAGGAATTCCTAATGAAAAATCGAAATACCAATTTAAAGCGATTAGTAACGGTGTTCGGTTTGTTGATAGTGATAATGAGTGTAGGTTTTTCTCCTATACTGGCCAAGAAAAAAAGAGACAAAGAAAGGGAAAAATCCCTAAGACTAGAAACCCAGGATAAGTATCTTAAGAAATGGATGAAGCAGGATGTAAAGCATATTATAACTCCTGATGAAAAAACTGCATTTAAACAATTGACAAGTGATGATGAACGCTATGAGTTTATTGAACAATTTTGGTTAAGACGGGATCCAAGTCCAGATACGTTGGTTAATGAAACTCGTGATGAGCACTATCGCCGAATTGCCTATGCTAATGAGCGGTTTACTTCTGGTAAGCCTGGTTGGAAGACAGATCGTGGAATCATTTATATTATGTATGGGCCACCGGATACTATTGAAACCAATATGGGTGGTGATGCTCCTCGCAATCAAGGTCAGGGTGCTATGTACACTATAGGTGGGGGATCAGTTACTCATCCGCATATCTACTGGCGCTATCGTCATATTTCAGGGCCTGATTTAGGTAACGAAGTTGTCATTGAGTTTGTTGATAAAACTTTGACCGGTGAGTTTCGAATTGCCAGGGATCCATTTGAAAAAGATGCTTTAAAGAATACGCCCTTTTATGACATTGATGCTCTGGCTGCAATGGGTATAGGAAAGCCAGGAACTAGATTAGCCTCTGGTCTATTATTGGAAGACTATCAGCTGATGCAAAACTATAGAAACCAGACGTTAGCTGCTTTGAGTCAACCCCCTGAGATTCGATTTAAGGATTTGGAACACCTTGTTGAGACCAAACTTTCTTACAATCTTTTTCCTTTCGAATTTCGAACAGATTTTCTCAAGATTACTGATAATACAGTTTTAACTGCAATTACTATTGCTACAAAAAACAAGGATATGACTTTTGAGCAGGAAGCTGGTGTGCATAGATCATCAGTTAATGTTTTTGGTCGAATTACTACAATTACCGGGAGACGGGTACATACTTTTGAGGAGCCAATTCGACAGGTAGTTCCAAACTCCTTATACAAGAAATCGATGGAAAGAACCTCTTTGTATCAAACCACTGTTCCCTTGCGTTCAGGTGTTTACAAAATCGAATTAGTGTTAAAAGACTTGAATAGTAACAATGTGGGAACGGTTTATCGTAGCATCCGGGTACCTAAATTCCCGGAAGACCAGTTGTCAACCAGCAGCATTATCCTGGCAGATAAGATCGAAGGTTTGCCTATTTATCAAGCATCCGCTGGGCCTTTTATTTTGGGGGGGGCAAAGGTTCTTCCCAATGTGACAGAAACATTTCATCGAGCTACCCCAATGGGGATTTATGTTCAAGTCTATAATCTTTCATTAGACAAAAATACCCTCAAACCTTCAGCAACGATTGAATACATTTTGAAAAAAGGCAATCAAGAAATGCGACGGTATAAGGAGGCAGCTGATACCTTAGCGGGACCAACAAAACAGATTACACTGCAGAAGCTTTTTCCACTTAACAATCTCCAACCAGGAAGGTATAGTTTAGTCGTTAATGTCACCGACAATCTATCCGCCAAAACAGTTGCCCCTGTAGTTAGATTCACAGTGCAGTGACATTTTTTTTCAGTAAAATAGGCATAGAAATAATAGCTACTTCAGCTTATTTCTATTTATAATTTTAGGGTGTTAGTGAATTTTAAAGGCATGTGTTAATTCAATCCGACTTCTTATCATCTTAGCATTATTCGAGTTTCAATAGAGTAGGTGTTGTGAGTATTCTGGTTCGTTGGTGTTATTTTTTTTGGCTGATATTTCTGCCCATCCAGATTTTTGGGCAGGTAGGGGCAAAAGATCCTTCCGAAGGTAATCTTGAGTCTGAATTCACCTTTAGAGTTCCCGTTGACGTAGTTGTTGTCAATACTATTGTCACTGATCAAAAAGGGAATCCTGTAACAGATTTAACAGCTGATCATTTTTCCATTGAAGAAGATGGTCGTCGCCAAACTATTCAAACGTTTGTGCGCGAGTCCTATAAATCTGTTCAGGTTACTACTCCAGTTGCCAATTCAGCAGGCAATTCAACTGTTCAAACACAAGCCGGAAACCCACAAAATTCTTCCGCGACTCGTCCTCGCTTCCTTAGTTTAGTCATCGATGATGTAACTTCCCCTTCAAATGGTGATTTATATCAGGCAGTGAAAGCTATAAAAATTTTTTTAGCTGGAAACCTAGAACCTGAAGATCAGGTTTCTATTTTAGCTGCCTCTGGACGATTCCAGCTTACTTTTACTAAGGATAGAGATCGTTTGTCAGAGGCGATTCTTAAGCTTCCGAATGAATTGAACCGTGTGCGTCGTTATACGCCTGACTGTCCCCAGATAACTGACTTGCAGGCGCAGAGGATTGTCAACGGTACGGACCCTTTAGCGCTGGAGGTGGCTATCTCAGAAAGTATCCTTTGTAGCGAAATGTCTATGATTTCAGCGGGTTCACTGACTCAAGGTGGAGATGCCCCGTTTATGAGAAACCCCAACTATTCAACTTTGGGGATCAGTGAATCAACCACGCAGGGTCAAGTTAGTGCTGAACGACTGGTTCAATTCTATGCTTCTCAAATTTATCAAGAAAATCGCCATTCCAACCAACAACTACTGCGAACATTAACCAATCACCTTCGCTCGCTCAGGCATTTTGACGGAAGAAAAACCATGGTTCTATTTTCATCGGGCTTCCTTCCGCAAGAGTTCCGTTTTGAAGTTCAGCAAGTAATAGATTCAGCACTAGGTTCAGGGGTGATTTTCAACACTATCGATATGAGAGGTCTCTATACTGTCGGTTATCGTGCTAGCGACCGGGCGGCGGTCATATCTAGTTCGGACTACCTACGTCCCAAATTAGGAATGTTACAAGAAAGTATGCAGCAGAAAAGCTTGCCTCTGGCAGAACTGGCTCACGAGACAGGGGGAATTTTCTTTCGCAATAGTAATGATTTATCGGAGGGCCTGAAAAAAATTACTGAGGCCCAGTCATTTTACTATGTCTTAACCTATGCTACTCCAGATAATAAACCCGATGGCAAATTTCATAAGATTAAAGTCAAAATTAATCGGCCAGACTTGCAGATAACCCACCGAAAAGGTTATTTTGCTCCGAGTCAGAAACGGGGATTTACTACTCTGAAGAAAAAAGAGATTGTGGAAGCACTTAGAGCTCCAGGTAACCTTAACGAGATTCCGGTTAAACTGTCATATAATTATTATCCAATTAACCCAGATACCTTCGAGCTGGACGTTTTCACTAGCATTGACTTTAAGGGTTTACCCTTTTTAGATGAAAAAGAATTTCGGGCCAATCTCATTCACTTAGTCCTAGTAGTTTTTGACAAAAAAAATCGTTATGTGGGAGGTCAGGAAAAGGCTCTTAATATGAAATTAGGAGAAGCGGGATATCAGGCTCTTCTCACACACGGGTTAACTTCCAAAGTAACGCTAAAGGTTCCTCCAGGTCGTTATCAGCTTAAGGCAGTCGTCCGTGAAAGTGTCGACTCTATCTTAGGATCGAATGTTGAAACCATTGAGGTTTACAGGCAAACTAAGAAGAAAAAAAAGAAGAGAAAAGATCCTTTAATGGCAGCCCTTAGGTCATTGACTCCAATGACACAACTTCCCCTGAAATTTCGCATTTATACTTTTAATGAAACCCATAAGCAATCTCGGGTAGTTTTGGCCATGAATGTTAATCATGCCGGTAGAGAACTTTCCTCCCACGACCGACTCAAAGTGATGGGGGAGGCTCGCACTGCGAATGGGAGCCTTGCTTCGTTCTTTAGTGATTCGGTGAAACTAGCCAGTGATGGGGGGACGATATCGTTTAATAACAATCTTAAACTAGCTCCAGGCAATTATCTTCTCAAATTAGCTGTGATGGATCCCAGGGGAAATGTTGGCACAGCTAAAGAAAATGTTGTTATATCGCGATCTCAACCTAATACCCTGATGTCGAGTGATTTGTTACTCAGTCAAAAATTAATAGGAGTCCCTGCGTCAATATTCAACCTTCAGGAAAGACTGACTGAGGAAATTGATCTTTTGTCTCACAATGGCTTTCAAATCGAACCCTCTGCAAACTTTCGATTTAAGGGGAATGCTCCAATTACTGTTTTCTACCGAATGCAAAATTTTCAATCTAATTCTCAGAACAGTAAATTAACTGCTCGGATTTCAATTATCAACGAGGAAGGAAAAATAAATGAATTTCCTCCTTTTCTCTTAAAAACGGGAATTCGACCTACTAGTGATAATAAGGCAACAGTGGCATTCAGGTTACCTACAGGGAGTATGGGGCCAGGAAAGTATCAGCTGATAGTAGAAACAAGAGATATTTCTACTGGCCAGTCTTTTGTGGCTAGAGCCGAGGGAATTCAAATACTTACTAGCGATGGAGCTCAAGCCAGTTTCAACAATAGTCAGGTGAGTGCTCAAAGTTTGAATCTACCTGAGCCAACCGAGGAAAGTCTTATAGAAAGTACTGATTACCTTGCCATAACCCAAGAAAAAAACTTGACTGAGCAAGTGCGTCAGATCGAAGCCTTTCTGACCAAGTACCCTGATTCTGATCGGGTAATTAGCTTATCTAAGATGGCTGCCTTAATCTACTGGAGGCTCCGAAAATTCGATAAGGTGATTGAACATGGGGAAAATATCCTGGCTTTTCGTTCTTCTAACCCCCAGGCATTAATGATTCTTGCCAGTGCCCATCATTTACTAGGGCATCCAGTTAAAGTCATTAGGTCTGCTTCTAAAGCGATTCGGAGTCTACGGAGTCTTGATAAACCGGACTATCTTGATGAGAATCGCTGGAAATCACAAATCGACGATCTCATAGCCAGTAATTATGCTTATATGGGTAGTGCTTATTTCTCGCAATATGAATTGAACAGGGTCAAACCTTCTCACGATGTAGGCTTAAACCTGGACAAGGCTTATACATATTCAAGTCTGGCAGTTAAGTTAGATCCTAAATCTGATTTTGCCCTATTCCATCTAGGACTTGTCTTTTGTGCTAGAAATCGATTTGATGAAGCTCTCCACTCTTTAGCCCGGGCTGTTGTCTTAAAAGGAGCGTTTGTAAATATTGCCAAGGAGAACTTGGAGTCTGTCTACAAAAGTATTAACCAGGGCTCTGCAGAGGGTTTGGGGGAAGTACTGGAAAAGGCCCGCATTGACTTGGCGATGGAAATGCCTCCTTCCCTTTTAAAATAAATTCCCCTAAGGTCATTCTGATTTTCAGCCTGACAACGTCAAGGTCTTCATGTTAAGGGATTCAAAGATCAATTCTTTAAGGATCTAGTAGAGAAAAATCTGAAGTTAGAAAGAGAGATTTTAAGCCATAGAAAAACTTCTTTTGTGAGTAGCTAGTGTAGTTATATGCCCTAACAGTTTACTCACTCAGATCCATCTTACGGTCATTGCGTTGGCTCAAGAACGTAAGCATTTTTTCTCGATCTACCCTACCGTCGGATTTAATGAGAATGGATTTACCAGTTCGACGAGTATCAGAGATCTGGGAACGTTCCCAGATCGCGAGAGCTCTATTCTTAGATGCAATGCGTTGCTTAGAGGACGCTTGAGAATCGTATTCCAGTTCTTTAAATTCTTGGATTGTCCATAAGGATTGACCAGCTAGGAAACGCACAGCTGTGTAGGGGTCGTCTAGAAGTTCAGCTAGAAAAGGTGCCAGCCAGTTTTCTCCGGAGGTTTCCCTAGCAACATTCCAGCCCATGGTAATGGCAGCCAGAGCCCGTTGACCAGCATCACCTCGGAGAAGCCACAGCAAAACTGCTGAAATTTCTTTTTGTTCTTGGGTCAGATTAACAGTAGGCGTCTGATACCATTGACTTAAATGTGTCTGGGTCCAGGCAAGACTTTGATCAAGATGGCATAGGTTGCAAGCGTTAGGTCGACCTGTCTTGATACTGCTGTGAACAGAAGGATTATCAATTTGATGACTGCGCTGGGCTTTTAACAACCCATAGGCTGTGTAGGGCATATGGCAGTTATAACATCGGCTTCCAGCAGAGTTTTTCGGGTGGTGGGTATGCTGGGTAATTTGCTTGCGGTAAGATGCATGGCAACCCAAACAGGCTTGATCGCCTTCCATACCTTCCGACAACTGATCAGCGCGAGCTTGGTAGTTGTGCATAGAGTGACAAGACAAGCAGGACATTGTCCCTTTTTGATAACAGGGCGACTCAAGCAGTCCATTGTATTCTCGGCCACCCACTCTAACCATACCATCTGGCCAAAAGCGGTTGCTCAGAAAAGTGGGATCTTGTTTTTCTAAGTCATTAACGATTTTCCTCCACTTTGCTTGTTTTGGACGAATAGTGGGTTTAGTTTTTTCTAGGTCATCACCAGGACGATACTGAAAACCATGTTGTTTTGCATGATCAAGATCGAGGATGTAAAAGATCCCATGGCATTGTCCGCAGATTTGTGAGGAAGACCGATGAGATTCTCGATTTGGGTTGACAATCGTCGAATCAGATTTATTACGAAAGTGGTTTTGGTATCTTTGGAGTGGGTCTTGGTTAATCAAAACATGATTCCTAGCTGGTCCATGGCAGGATTCACAGGCTATTCCAAGTTCACCAACTCGTGTGTTAGTTTTTCCTGTGACGTGGGGACGAGATTGTCCTGCAGTAGCATGACATTGGATACAGTTAAAATTCCAGAAGAGATTCTCATTTTCAACCTGTTCTGGATATTTAAGAAAGGCATCAGCTAGAGGTACCCACTTGTCTTTTAGAATTAAATAAGCAAATGGAAAGATCCGTAACTGATTAGCTTGAGGTCCTCGGACCCAATAAATTTGGGTTTGATGAGAACCAGTTGTCATTAGTATCTGGTTCCATGTTCCAATTTCATCCTTATTAGTTTTCGGGTTGTGGTAAATTTCTTGGGCCCAGAACTCGTTGTTCCTTTGCTCTAGATAAAAGCTATGACTTTTTGATTTTAGGTTGACTTTATCAAAATTTCCCACAACACTTTCTGGAAGTGCTGCTTGGGTCATGGTGCGGTGATAGGTATGATACCAGCTTGAATATTCTGAAGGATGACAGGAACGACATTTGGAAGAGGAAACGTAACCCCCTTCAACTCGTTGATAAGGTAGACTTTTACTGTGAAGTTCCTTCTTTGACAGAGTTGATGAAGTTGTATTGTGCCAGATGAAGATGCTAACAGCAGTAAAAATCCCAGTACACAATAATATTCCCCAGATCCAGTTTCTAAAAAAACACCTTAGCGCAAAAATCGGTAGGATACTAATTCCAATAACCAATAATACGATCAGTATTTCAGTATTCACAATTAACTCTACTAACCAATAGGCTAGTCCTTGTTCTATCTGCTATTATGTGAGGTCATCCTGTCAATAAACCAGTCAACTAAAATTATACCAGTAATAAGGTTTCCAGATCTAATAATTAGAGGATAGGTTTTAATGATGGTACCGGATCAAGTAAGATCACTATAACCCTCAACACTCTAATAACATACATCCTAGTAATCAGATAACTTATAGGGTACATAATAACTCATTTTAGAATGGAGACTGTACATAGGATTTTGTAAAAAGAGATTTTTGGTAACTTTGGTCATCACTATCGAGTTACTCTAACATACTTAAAATTCAGATGATGTCTTGAAATAAAATATACTAAGGAAATGCTCTGGTTTTAAGATTTAAAGGCTGAAATTCTCTAAATTAATAGTTTTTCAAGAATCATTAAATTATTCATTTAAAGTAATTTATTTGAATTCTGAGGGGGAATAGAACTTATTTCAGTAAAAGTCTACTTTGAGAAAGTTAAAGAGGGAAGGGTTTTTAAGAATTTTGATAAAAAGGACAAATTTTTGTCTGGGTAGCTCTATTTTTTCGAGATTACGTATTAAAATCCGAAAAAATAGAGAAGTTAAAACCTTCTAGTGAAAATGATCTTAAAAACAAAAGATGTCTTTAAAATATATCCTCATTATTTTCTTATCTTTAAGAAAATCTTTTAGATATTTTTGAGTCTGGCATCTCGATTGCACTAATTAATAGTGTTATTACTATTGACGACCTCCATATGGGGGTCAAAACCCAATAAAAAGGGAGATCAACATTATGATCAGAAACACAATGCTCAAAAGCGGACTAGCTTTGCTGCTGGGCATACTTCTGATCCCTAGTCTCGCGGTAGCCCAAAACGTTACCGGTTTCAACGGTACAATCTCAGATAGCACCGGCGCAGTTATGGTTGGTGTAGATGTGACGGTCGTTGAAGAGAACAAGGGATTGGAATATAGTGGAGTAACAAATGATGTGGGTCGGTTTGAAATTCGTGGCATCTTGCCAGGAACCTATACAATGACTGCCGAAGCCAGCGGATTCAAGCGGTATCAGAATACCGGTGTGCTGGTGTTTGATCAGAATATTCGCCGTGTTGACATTTCGATGGAACTCGGTGAACTTGCTGATGCTATTACGGTTAGTGAAGAAGGGTTCCGAATTGACACCGATACGCCAACCCTGAGTTACAAGACGCCTTCTCGCGAAGTGTATTACCAGAACGTACAGGCGAGCTTGATTTATCAGGTGGGTGCAGCCCCTGGAGCCATGAACCGTAATGAGCTCAAGGGTATGTATTCCAATAATACCGCTCCAATTCAGGACGGAATTCTAACCAACGCATACGGATTCTTCCGGGCTCCCCAAGAACATCTTCAGGAAGTCCAGCTGAAAACCCAGAACGCTGGTGCCGAATTCCAACACGCTAATAACATCCTCGGTGTGGGCCGAAGTGGAACCAATGAGTTTCATGGTGAAATCTTCATGGCCTTCGATCATCAACGGCTGAGAGCAAAAAACCGCTCTATCGCAACTCGACCAAAGCCGGAAACTGCTCGAATCCGATGGTCTTATGAAGGCGCTGGTCCGGTTTGGATTCCTGGTCTTTATGATGGCCGAAACCGCACATTCTTCCATGCCAACTATCAGCCAGTTAGTAGTCTCAGACTGGAAATTAATAATAACCTTACTTATCCTACCAACCAGATGAGGACTGGCAATTTGGCCCAAATTGTTCCATTTACACCTAATGGACGAATTGACAATCCTTACACGGGTACGCCATTTGCAAACCATACCATTCCAACAAGCATGTGGCATCCTCTGGGCGCGCGTCTGTTAGAATTGATGCCAATTCCGGATACTGCTGGAATTGTTAGTAATAAGCAGGGAGTTAACGAAAACTACTCCAACGATCCTTGGGAACATTATCGTTTTGACCATCAGGTCAGTGATAACAATACGATAACCATTAGCCACTTCCGATTCACCCATACCGGGACCGAATCAAAGTGGGATCATGGTCCTATGGACTGTGGCCGTTATAATAATGGTCCTAACCGATCATGGAGTATCCAGAATAGTCATGTCTTCTCACCCACAATTATTAACGAACTGTCAGTAGGTCGAGGCCACCAATTTAGCGAAGGCGCCAGTCTTTGCAATGGTAGCGACTTGTTGGCTGTCCTCGATCCCGGTGGAATCATCGATTTCGGTGGCCGTTCGTTTCCAAAGGGTGAGCCTGGAGCGCCACAAGTCATCGGTCAGACCATTGGTAACCTGTCGAACGTTGGTGGGTCATTCAATCCTCGTCCGACTTGTATGCTTGGTGGATGTGCCGCAGGACAATACTATGGTGATCAGAACAACACCGTTATGCTTAAAGAAGGCGTATCAATCCAGTCAGGAAACCATCTAGTTAAACTAGGGTTCTCCAACATCTGGAGCCTTAATGAGCATGGTGGTGCTAACCGTAACTCTTACGGCTATTGGAATTATACTGGTAACTTTACAGGATGGGATCTTGGAGATATCTTGTTAGGCCTGCCTTACGAGACCAACATCGCCACCTCGAGACCACCTAGAAGACCCCGCTCCGGACAAATGGGGCTCTATCTTCAGGATGACTGGAAGATCACACCGAGAGTAACTTTCTCTCCCGGAATAAGATTCCAGACCTATGGTGCTCCATCCGACCAAAGTGGCCTATGGTATAACTTCGACATGGCAAGCATGTCAGTAGTTGTTCCAAATAATGCCATCAGTCGTGTGGTTCCTGCCTATCCAACTGACACGATTCCTGTAGTTACTCAATCTGCGGCTGGATATCCTGGAAACCTGTTCCAATATAAAAACCCATTAGTTCAGCCTCGCATGGGAATTGCAATTCGAATTACCGATGAAACGGTACTTCGTGCAGGCTGGGGTGTCTATCATGTGCCTTTGACGCCTGCCTATGACATCGGGCAAGCGCTCAGTGGATTCACCTCTGGACCTTTTGAGTTGACAGAGTCATTTGGACCTAACGCAATAACCAATGGCACTCCGATGTTAACAGCTTCGAAGGCTTTCCCGAAACCTGGTTTAGGAACTATTCCTTTGCAGAATGTTCAGGTCCTGGCACCGGCAACACGTGGAAACGACTGGCCCTCTGACCAGCAGTGGAACATTACTCTGGAAAGGGAAATTGGGAATGGCTTTACGGGACGTGCTTCATACGTTGGTGCCAAGGGAACACATTGGCCCTACAGTGTGAACCGCCAGACCCCAAAGCCCAGCTTAATCCCATATACAGCCTCTCGCAAGGTCTATGGCGCTGCTCCATTTAATAAAATCACCGAAGCCTTGGTGGGTGCAAACCAAACCTATCACGGGACAGAGTTGGAAATTCTTCGCCAGTTCTCTAGTGGTCTATATATGAGAGCATGGTATGAATTCCGCACGGCGCTTAACGACGTCGAAGGTGGTAAGTTTGGATGGGTTGGAGTTAGAGGATTTGAAACTGAGAATCCCTATGACCGATCAAGAGACAAGGGATGGTCAGATGGGCACGTTCAACACAGTGCTCGCGTTATGGCCATTTATGATGTGCCCTTTGGTAAAGGACAGAAGTATTTCTCCGATGCCTCAGGATTCGCACAGATTATGCTCGGAAATTGGACCTTCTCGCCCATCATTACGATGAATGCGAGGAGAGCTAGTACTCCGACATACGGTGGTGCCGATCCGGCCAACGTTGGTCGTTCTGGTGGACGTCCTGATATCCTACCTGGTTGCAGACCAAGTGGATTTGATGGAAGCTACGAGGGCGGCAAAGTCGTTTGGAATCGTGCATGTTTCACCGTTCCAAAGGCTGGAACATTCGGATCCGCAACTCGAGGCATGATGAAGCAGCCCCGAGATCCGCATTTCAACATCAACGTATTCAAGGTCTTCCCGCTGACAAAGTATGAGAATGGTCCATACTTCAAGCTGGAAGCTTTTGTCACAAATCCAATGAACCATACCAATCCTAGCGGACCAAATTCGTTGAACATCAACGATCCCCGCTTTGGACGGTATGCTGCAAGTTGGCATGTCCGGAATATTATTTTCCGGTTGCGACTGGGCTTCTAAGAAGTCAAGACCTTTATTACTCAACCAGGCAGTCAGAACAACGGCTGCCTGGTTTTTTTTGGCTTAAATCGTTCTTTTTAGATATGTAGGAAAAAATTCATCGGTTGGTTTCGGTGTAATGTTATGGGAAAGTAGGTAAAAGGGTAGTGATCATTTTTAGATTTGAGAATGGTTGTTGATTACAATGATACGTTCAAGAAATTTGGTGATTTATTTTGTCTTAGGCTTTGTTTTCCTCCTAACTGTGGTGCTTACCTTT
>CAYWYX010000026.1:29782-30882 GCA_964462735.1 uncultured Acidobacteriota bacterium
TGGGGGAGGAACAGTGGATTCCACAGAAAACTCATTTTGTCATGGAACCAACAAAGGTAGTATCCACTGAGCCGGGATCTTGGAATATTTCCTGTATTAAATGCCATGTAACCATTGGGCGTCCACGCTATGGAGGTAGAGACAATATAGATAGTTTAGTTGGTGAGTTTGGCATAGCCTGCGAAGCCTGTCATGGTCCCGGTGAAGATCATATTCGTCAATATAGTAATTTACAGAATCAAACTAAGAAAATACCTAGAGTATCCTCAAAAAAACAGAAGGCATTAATTAATCCTCGAAAATTGACTCACCGCAGATCAGCTCAAGTATGTGGACAGTGTCACGGTATCTTTACTTTCAATAATACCAAGGAGGGTTTGGAATGGAATTCAAAGGGTTTTTCATATAGGCCAGGAGACGATTTACACAAGAGTCGTTTTTATGTTCGAAAATCAAATCAACACCAGCTTCCGGCTCAAAATCTGATCAAGGCTAATCCGAAGTTTATGGAGCAGAGTTTTTGGCCAGATGGGATGGTTAGAGTTTCGGGGCGAGAGTTTAATGGAATGATGGATTCACCCTGTTACCAGCGTGGAGAATTGACTTGTATCTCCTGTCATGAGCTGCACAAGTCGGCTGGCGATTCCAGGCCCTACAAGGAGTGGGCTAACGATCTTATGAAGAAGGAAATGCTGACGGATCAGGCATGTTTGCAATGTCACAAGTCATTTGCCTCCAAGGTAGTAAACCATACTCACCATTCTGAAAATTCGCCTGGTAGCCAATGTACTAACTGCCATATGCCCTATTCAACATATGGTCTCCTTAAGGCTATCCGGAGCCATCAGATTAGTAACCCAACGGTGACTGAAAGTACAGACTTTGGGCGCCCAAATGCATGCAACCAATGCCATTTAGATAAAACCCTGGATTGGACTGCTACTTATCTCGAGAAGTGGTACCAAGTGCCTAAACCACAGCTTTCCTCTGATGAAAAATCTGTGGCGGCTTCCTTACTGTGGCTTCTTCGAGGAGATGCGGGTCAACGTGCTCTTATTGCTTGGAGCATGGGCTGGGAACCAGCACGTCGGGCTTCTGGC
>CAYWYX010000027.1:0-14163 GCA_964462735.1 uncultured Acidobacteriota bacterium
ACAAGAAATTTAGAAAAATTCCATTTCACGCTCCCACCATAATGTGGATGCTCAACAAGTTTTTTAAAAAGGGGATGAGTTGCTTCCCCTCTGACATGGATTTTCGAGAACATGGGAAACGACACGCCGTAGTTTGTGCGACAAAAGTTACTAATTTCATCTTCTGATCCTGGTTCCTGTTTCCCAAAATCATTAGAAGGAAAACCGCATACAACTAAACCACGCTCGTGGTAATTTTCATGTAGTTTCTGAAGTCCGTGGTATTGAGAAGTAAATCCGCATTTTGAGGCCACATTAACAATCAGGAATGCTTTTCCTGAGTATTCCGCTAGGGTGGTTTTATGGCCTTTAATGTCGTTTAAGGCAATTTGATGAATGTCTGTTTCAATTCTCATTTTTATTGATTCTTGAACCGGCTTTAGGCTGAAATTCTTCTAGACTTATTAAGACTTAATTGGATCATAAGAGAGCAATGGTTGTTCTACCAAGATAAATTTTTGTTAGTAGTAGATTCTTGTTTGACAAATCTTTGTATTTTGGCAGTATTGATTTTAGCTAGATTTTTATGAAAGTATCGTGCTATAAGGACTCGGCTTAATGCTATGTTTTATCGGAGAGGTGCCGGAGTGGCTGAACGGGGCTGCCTGCTAAGCAGTTGTACGGGGTGACCTGTACCGAGGGTTCGAATCCCTCCCTCTCCGCCATGCTTATCTCGCGGTATGATCTGTCCACGATTTATATTCTCTTATATTTTGTCTTAGCAGGGAGTTAGCCAGTTTTGGTATTTAGAGATTTCTCCTGTAACGGTCTTTAAGTAAGTATCTCTAATTGCCATCGTTATCTCTCCAGCCTGTCCTCTTCCTATCTTAAAGCGATCAATTGATAGAATTGGTGCAACTTCTAAACCACTACCACAAATGAAAGCTTCGTCAGCGGCATAGAATTCTGTACGATCAACATCTCGTTCTAGAACTTTTATTCCATGAACTTCCAAAAAGAGCTGAATAAGAGTTTCCCGAGTAATGCTCTCTAAGATGTCACTAGTGATTGTTGGAGTAATGACTTGACCATTCCTACAAATAAAGACACATCCCCGAGGTTCTTCGGCCACCTTGCCTGCTGCATTAAGCATGAGAGTACTATCGTAGCCATCTAATCGAGCCTGCAATAAGGCCAATCGCGCATTCTGATAGTTTGCTGCACATTTAATCCGTGGTGGCAAAGAATTGTCTGAAATTCTTTGCCAGGAACTAAAGCACGTATGGATTCCTAGTTCCTTGCCATCAAACCACCCTCCCTTGGGGGTTACGATTACTGCTTGGCTTACCGGACCCTCGACAAAAGCTTCTCCTGGACCATCGACATAGACTACTTGACGGATATGGGCAGTGGCCTGCAATTGATTTTCACGTACAGCCCTTACAACCGCAGTGGAATAGTCCTTTGCCGTATATTCAGTTTTCATGCGCATTAGACGCACCGATTGTTCTAGACGTTTGGAATGGTCATCAAGGCGGAAAATATAGAGTTGCTGTTGCTGCTCATTCCAATATCCCCTAAGTCCTTCAAAGACCATGGTGCCATACTTAAAAGCTACGGTATCAAGATTAACCACTGCTTCTTTTTTTTCAATTAAGTTGCCATTCAGTAGAACTTTAAGGTCAGAAGCTGACTTCATTACTGGATCTCCCGGTGTCATTACAGGACTTGAATATTTAAATTAGATAATTCGATTGAGGATAGAGACTATTACCATGTAGGGTATCCAACCAATCAAACAGACTCCAACTGCTCTGAATGTATTTGTGTAGTCAAGTGCTTGGCGAACCGCAACAACAAATGCTGCCAACATCCAAAAGCCTACCAAAATGAGAATGGGGGTTCCTACTATCGGTAATACACCGAATACTTTAAGAATGCCAGGCGCTGCCGCAAAACCAGTAGTACGTAAAAGTTGTCCGAGGTCTGCATGAGTTTGTGGCATGGGAAGGATTCGAGTGCCAATTAAGTAGGTAATCCAAGCCCATAAAAACCAAACAACTAAATTTGCAGCTGTACCAGCAATAATACTAGGACCTCCCCCTCCGCCCCCAAGTAAGCCGATACCTCCAGCTAGGCTGGAAAGTACAACTACAATCATTGCTTGGCCTAGGGCTGAAAAATCATTTTCAACCTCTTCAAAGATATGTATATCTAACTTAGCAGCTCCAATCATTCGCTCATGGAAAGACGACATTAAAGAATCCTCCTTATGTTTTTATGCCTATCTGGTTGTTTGTTCAATGTTTTTAGCTATCAAGCGATGTACCATTTACAGGGTGTTTAGGTTGGCCATATCGGATTAATTTGCCAAACATCCAAAACAGTCCATTGAGATTAACCTTTTTAATTGGTTGGTTTTTCCTTAGATAATTTCTTTAATTGGAATACCAGTAGCATCACCCAGTGAGTTAGCAATCTTAATTGGACGACCGATAGGAGTCATATAAGTTTTTTCCCAATCAATACCAAGAGCCTTGTAAATAGTAGCAAAAAGATCCCCAATAGTAATGACTCGATCAACAACATAACCACCCTGTTCATCGCTGCTACCAACAACTTGCCCCCCTCGAATTCCACCACCACCCAATACCAGAGACCAACATTGGGGCCAATGGTCGCGGCCATTGTCAGGATTTATGCTAGGTCCTCGGCCAAATTCCCCCATAGCTATCACTATAGTAGACTCAAGAAGTCCACGCTGATCAAGGTCATCTAAGAGGACTGAAAAAGTTCGATCAAAGGTTGGAACTAGATGATCTTTATGGCGCTTGTCATTATCACCGTGAGTGTCCCATTCATTATATTTATAGCCTGCAGCAGTGACAAAGCGACTGCCTGCTTCAACTAGTCTTCTTGCTAGTAAGACACTTTGTCCAAAGCTATCTAGTCCATAAGCTTCTTTTGTCTTAGTAGTCTCAGTAGAAAGATCAAAAGCTTTTTGGACAGATGGGGTTAAGACCATGTTAAGAGCTTGCTCTGTGAAAATATCCATTCCACTTAATTCCATCTCTTCTATTTTGTTGCGGTATATTTGTTCGACAACTCGTCGAAAAGAGAGTCGATCCTGCAGACGTTCAGGTGTAACTGTTTTAGGTAGTCGGAGATCTGGAACCTTAAAGTTTTTGCTGCTTGGATCGGGAAGAGCCATGGGATCATACTGATTCCCGATAAAAGCTGCACCAAAATGATCGAGCATAAAAGTATCATTGCCAGTAGAAGGCGTCAGGACATAAGGTGGGACATTATTTCTTGAAACTAATTCCTTAGCTACGACCGAACCTAGACTAGGAAAACGCATCGCTGGGTTAGGTTGGTGCCCAGTTGCCGCATAGTGGGTTGCTTGGGGATGGTTGTTTTCCAAGGTATGCATTGAACGGATAATTGCTAATTTATCCATTCTTTTTGCTACCTTGGGAAGTAATTCTGAAATTTGAATTCCAGGAACGTTAGTTGAAATTGGCCTAAAAGAACTATTGTTTTTTGGATCCCAGGTATCCACCTGACTAGGACCTCCCTCAAGCCAAAGTAAAATACATGATTGAGCCTTGGTCTGGGCATTACTTGATCCAAGAACGAGATTTTTTTCAAGTCGTAAGAACTGGCTTAAACTGATGCCAAGAAGGCTTAAAGATCCCACTCGAAGGAAGTCTCGCCTTCTAAGAACTGGGTCATTAAAATTTAGACAACCAATATTTTTTGTCATAGATTTTTGAGGTTCTTTAGATCTGCTTCTAATATTCTATTAATATTGTCCAAAATTCTAAAGCTACTTTAGTGGTTATTGTAAAACTCAGGTGAATTAAGTAGTCCCCATAAGAGATCTTCAAGGGCCGATCTTCGAGAATTTTTTCCGGTAATCATAGTTTTCAGTTTAGTTTTTTCTTCTTGTGTTGGTCGTCTCACGATTGTTCTTAAATATAGGTCTTCGATAATTTTGTTGTCCGAGAGTCCAGCCTTCATCAAAAGGTTAATTCGACCTTTTTTTTGTGACAGTTTTTTGGTAAACGTTGAGCCTGCCAAACTGTGAAGGGCTCTTCCAAGATTAGCTTGAGGTCTTTTTTCAGGGAGCATTGACCTCAATGATTTACCATAAATGTCCAGGATTCGTGACCGAAAAAGGTCTGGCATTTTGACGTTAATGGCACGAGTACCTGGAGGCAACATGCCTTCACCTGAATCGTAGCTGTCCTGTTGAAATATTAAAGGAACATTGATTACTGAGGAAATGGCATCAAATAATACTTCTGCATCTAGAGTTCGAGGCAGGCTATGAGAATAATTAGTACGATCGTCTCGGTTATTTGAATTTGGTTGGCTGGTTAGTTGGTAGGTTCTGGAGTTTACTATGACTCTAATGAAATGTTGAAGATTGTAACCATTTTTCCTGAAGTTATTTGCTAATGCACTCAATAGTTTGGGATTAGTAGGAGGATTAGCTACCCTAAAATCATCAACTGGCTCAACGATTCCTCGATTAAAAAAATAGCTCCAAATTCTGTTGACTGCAGCCTGAGAAAAATAGGGGTGTGAAACTATCCATTTTGCTAAATGAAGACGTGGGTCAACAAGTTGATTTTGAGACAATGGTGAGCCATCCAAAAATTCTGGAAGGACTTCATTGCCGGTTCGGGGATGAAGGACTTTACGACTCTTTCCTTTTTGAAACAAGTCTATTTCTTGGCCAGTTGGGTCTTCGTAAATTACAGTGCCGATTTCCTCTCCTCTACCACCCACTAGATTCATTTGACCAAAGAAAGCAGTGAGGCCCCAAAACTGATTCTGACTCCAGAATTCAAAAGGATGATCATGACATTGGGCACAATCAAGTCGCCTTCCCATAAAAACTCTAAATTCTTCAGCCATTTTGTTTTCGGGGTAACGAACTTCGCCATTAGGTAAAAAGTGCCTAGATGGAGCACTATATCCAATTGCTGAGATACGTTCTTTTGCTATTTTGTCGTAGGGAGTGTTATTGGCAATGTGATTGTGAATCCACTCCCAGTATGATTCAGTCCAGCGAAGATTAATTCCATTTTGGAACAGTGAAACCCTCAAAAGTTCTGCAAAGCGAAAAGTCCAGTAATCTACAAATTCAGGAGTCTTTATTAAGAGATCGATCAGTTTTACCCGTTTTTTTGGATCTCGATTATTAATGAAGTCCTTTGTCCGTTTAGGTGGAGGTAGGGTTCCAGTTAGATCAAGACAGACTCTACGGAGAAACTCTTCGTCAGAGGATAAGTCAGAAGGGGTAATATGCAGTTTCCTTAATTTATTAAAAACTATTTTGTCGATGAAATTATTTTTTGGCACTGAGGGATAGTGATTAATAGGAGATTTAATCACATTAATAGGAACAATGTTTATCCATCCGGCTGTTTGAATAGTAATAAAAGTTTCTCCGGGTTGGACTGCTTTGACTTGACCGTTGATTGTAACTCTGGCTACTTCAGGGTTGTTTGAACTATATCGAACCTGCTCAGTAATATTTTCTTTAATTTGGTTTTTCATTGAGGCAGTAACCAATAACTGTTGTTTCCCTTTTCGGTCCATGACTACCTCATTTGGGTAGACTTCAATGTTTAAGATTTTTGACTGGTTTCCGGTAATTTCTTCAAAGAGAGCTCCTTTTCTTATCCAGTCTAAAATAATTTGATAATCCTCTGAATTGATCTGAAGCTGATGACCTCCTCCATGTGGTAAAGAAAGGGTCGGTTTGCGCAGTAATAAACTCTTTTTAGGATTCGTTAAATCAATTCTGGGGATTTGTTCTCCCGGATTAGAAGAAAGAACTTGGTACGTTCCTCCTTTAACAATCCAGCGGAAATCTTTCCTCGGATAAATTCCATTAAGAGAAAGCTTGAACCCTCCTTTGCCTTTCACTCCACCATGGCAGTTACTGTCATTGCAGCCTTTACGAGTTAATATTCTTTCAATGTCCCAACTAAAGTTAGGCTGGTTCTGTTTGTTTAGACCTTTAACCTGAACTTGTACATTGGCTGATAGGTTTTGAAGAACTGCTTTAACAACTGTATTGCCTGGTCTCTGTGGAGTGATTTTTCCAGTTTGGTTAATTTTCAATACACTTGAATCGAAGTTTTTAAAGTTGACAGAAGTTGTAATTTCTCGCTCTAAGCCATCATCATATTGACCAAGTACTATTATTTGTTGAACAGAACTAATGTTTCCAATGTAGATAGTCTCGGGGTATATCCGTATAGAGAGTAATTTGGGGAGAGAAGTTTTGACCCAACCAAAACTTGAATAGCTATGAATTGCCACAATTAGGTACAAACAGATATTCATTAAATTAATCTTAGGAATGATCATTATTGACCTTTCAAAATCATAATTAATACTTTGCCAACATCAATTGGTCTTCCCATTTGACCTTGATTAATAGGAATAGCAGTGAGGTAACTGATTATTGGTATTTTGGTAGCAGGAGAATCAGTGTCTGCAGTAACAATCAGGGTTGTTTTCTGATGTTTCACCATAAATCGATCTTTATTTAGTTCGGGAAGTGAAGGTAGTGTTTCAGGCTCTACCTCAGCACCTGGAAACATCTGGATTCCCTCAGGTAAGTTGTTGAGCTTAAACAAAACTTCTCCCGAAAATTCTTCTTCCTGTGCAGTTACTACTGTTAATTTTGCTGTCTCCCCTTGGCGTAGGTTCAGAGTATTTGGTGCTACCTCAATCTTGCCAACATGCGGAATTTGAGGTCTCACCAGTAGACGGTAAGAGAATTTAGGTTCACCAAAACGAGGAGTAATATCACGAACCTGAAGGGTATAAAACCCCTCTTCTTCAAAAGTATAAATTGTTTTAGCTTGTATTAACTTAACCCAATCATCACCATCTCCAGCAATTTTTTTGAAGTAGTTTGTGAACAATTCTTTCCCAAATTTGTCTAGTACAGATACGTGGGGATTAAAATGAGGAGGCGAAGTATGAGGAGTTTCTAATTCAAAAGCGAGTCTATTTTTTTCTTTTACCCAAAACTTGAAAAGATCGAAATCACCTGGTCGTTCAATGCTTCCCTCCAAAAGAAAAGGAACAGTTAATTCTATAGCTTGTTTAGGGGTATCGTTAGGTTCAATCTCAATAAAGGGAACTTTATGGTTATTTTCTTCTGAGGGCTGCACCGAATTCTTAATGGGTTCATTTAAGTTATTTCTAGAACCATTTTTGACCGCCTCATTGGATGGTTTAAATCTATTAAGAACGTTACGTGATCCTAATTGATGAAGACGATCCAGATTTAATATCCGCTGAAATGGTTTTTGGAGTTCACTTAGTGGAGATGGTTGATCAAGTATAGAGACAGTTGGAGGATCAAGTTTATTTTCATTGTGTTTAATCTCCAGTTGATAAAAAAATTGTTTGCTGCCAATTCCCAAACTGGAACTTACAGCAATAAAATATTGGCCAGAGTTTTTAAAACGGTGAGTGATATTAGCATCGGTTGAGAAAGCTAGTCGGTTGGGTCTCATGGGTTCAAACCAACTACCTGACTTTTCGTAAAGAGTTAGTTGGACACCGTCAAATTTGCTGACTACAGTATTAGAAAATGATTGAAAAGAGAATATCTGACCCTTGGAAACGCTAAAAGCGTAGTAATCAATTTCTCCCATTTGCCTTAAGCTTCCATTAATTAAAGCAGGTGGGGCAAATAATTGAGCGTTGACGGGCTTATTATGAGATTTTTTTTCCTCTATTATCAGTGTCTGATCAACTACTAGTAATGGTAAGGAATTAGAGATCCCGGATGGAGAAACCATTCTGAATAAATATCTACCAGGGTCTACTCCTGATTTAACTTCGAGGTCGAGAGTAACGCGTTGTCCTTCAACCAATTTTCTTTGACCACGCAATCCGTTCTTTTCAACGAACTCAAACTTCTTAACTCCTACTATTTTTGCGGTTATTCCACTGTTATTAAACCAGACTCTGTAGGATTCATTCAGATGCTTCCCCTGAACAAAAGATTTTGTAACCTTTCCAGATTGCATACTGATTGGAAAAACAGAAAGGGTTTCTGGAACCTGAGAATGTTCCAAGTTATTTTCAGCTTGAAGAGTTGTATCAATCAATTGATAGAAGAAACATGAACTTAATAGAAAAAAGGTTAAAATAGAGAGCCATTTTGATTTTTTTTGATTGGCGCTAGCTAAACGACAATCAGCAGCTTTATTGCTGGGAAAAGTGTAAAGCATAGAGTTACCTATTTGACCATTTCTAAGAAATTATCTAAGGGTAATTTATACCGCCCTATCTCCTCAGGTCAAGACCACCGGTAAAATATCAGTAGTCTAAATCATAGATGATTTTTACCATTTGATTAGGAAAAAGATTTTAAGAATGGACAAATTGTTTATTAAATTTAAAATTTTGAGAGCTTCAGCCAAAAAAGAGTACGTACTTTAATGGTTTATTTCCATCTAGCTCATCATATCTAGGAAAATTATCCATATAAAAATTTCCTTTATTCGGTAAGAAAATGACTTTTCAAGATGCCTTAAACACAGCAGCAGACATATTTTGGGGACCCCCGATGCTGATTTTAGTAACTGGTACTGGACTGTTTCTTTCCATTTGTCTCCGGGGCATTCAGTTTCAAAAGCTTTTTCCATCACTATATATGGCTTTCATTACTCGTAGAGAGAAGAATGCCCAAGGGGACGTTACTCATTTTCAAGCGTTGATGACAGCTTTAGCAGCAACAGTAGGAACGGGGAATATTGCAGGAGTTGCTACTGCCATAGTTTCAGGAGGACCTGGAGCTTTACTGTGGATGTGGTTAACTGGACTGGTAGGTATGGCGACAAAATTCTCCGAGGCTTTACTTGGCGTTAAATTCCGAATTTTAGATCGAAATGGTGAAATGTCCGGTGGGCCGATGTACTACCTGAGTCAGGGATTAAACCAGAGAGTCTTAGCAATATTATTTTCTTTGTTTGCGGTATTTTCTTTTTTAGTAGGTGGAAACTTGGTTCAATCGAATTCAATAGCAGATGGGTTACAAGCCTCGCTGGGAATACCAACAATATGGAGTGGTCTAGGTACTGCAGTTGCTAGTGGCATAGTAATTCTTGGAGGAATTCGTTCTATTGCCCGAGTAACTGCTACATTAGTACCGACTATGATCTTGTTATATATTCTGGCTGGCCTTTTAGTTTTGACTCTAAATTGGCAAATAATTCCAGTGGTTTTTTTGACGATTCTTAAAGAGGCTTTTAGTCCATCTGCTGTAGTGGGAGGGATTGCTGGAGTTGGCGTTTTAAGGGTGATCCGATATGGAGTTGCTAGGGGTGTGATGAGCAATGAAAGTGGTTTGGGAACGGCAGGAATAGCTGCTGCAGCTGCGCAGACCCATCATCCTGTAACTCAAGCAATGGTCTCAATGACTCAGACCTTTATTGATACCATTCTAGTATGTTCAATCACCGGGTTTGTTATTTTAGGGACTGAGGCTTTGGAAAGTAATACTAGTGGTGCCGCATTAACTGCTATAGCTTTTGGTCTTGGTTTGCCAGGTTGGAGGGGAGAGATGATTGTTGCACTGTGTTTGCCACTTTTTGCCTTTTCAACTATTCTAGGTGCCAATTACTATGGAGAAAAATCACTTAAGTACTTGTTTGGAGATGTTCGATTTGTCTACTATTATCGGATAATTTGGGTTTTCATTACTTTTCTTGGAGCTATCCTTACCCTAGATACCGTATGGGCTCTTTCCGACATAATGATTGCAGCAATGGCACTACCAAACTTGATCGGATTATTGGGTTTGAGTAGTGTCATTATTGCAGAAACCCGAAATTATTTTTCGAACTCGCCTGCATCTTTAGATCCGTAATGAGAAATCTGAATTGACTTCTTCTAAAAATTGGGAATTTATCGAAGTAGCCGGACCGTTTGGTCTTACTGAAGGTCCAGCCTGGGATGGCAATAACTTATTATTTACTGATATCCCAAATAGTCGGATCCTAAAATATTCTCCCCATTCAGGTGAAACTCAAGTCTATCGGCAAAAGACTAATCTCGCTAATGGTCTAATGCTTAATTCTCAGGGTTACTTATACGCCTGTGAGGCAGCCGGTCGATGTATTGCTTGCTATTACCCTGATGGTAATCGAGTCGTTGTTGCCGATAACATTCAAGGGAAAAGATTTAATAGTCCGAACGATTTGGCGATTGATCAAAAGGGTTGCATTTGGTTTACCGATCCAAACTATAGCAGTCATTGGGCTCAAATTATTGGTCCTCCGGAATTAAAACATAATTCGGTTTACCGAGCAGATTTCCAGCTAAATGGATCCTGGAAGGTTATTAGAATGACTTACGATACAGGGCGTCCTAATGGATTATTAGTAACCCCAGATTTGAAAATGCTTTATGTGGCCGAGAGCAACTTTGAGGGTAACCGGGAACTTCGAGCTTATCCAATTTGTTCCGATGGTACTCTGGGATCTTTTACCATTCTTTACGATTTTTCTCCCCATCGCGGAATTGATGGTATGTGTTTAGATCGCAGTGGCAACATTGTTGCAGCTGCAGGGTGGGAACGAAGTGGTCCTGGTGGAATGATTTATGTGTTTGATCCTCAAGGCAGAATTTTAGAAAAACACTCCACACCTTGTGATCGGCCAACCAACTGCAGTTGGGGTGGTGATAATTTTAAAACCCTTTTTGTTACCTCAGTGTGTGGAAGGCTTTACCGTACAGAAACTTCCTTAACAGGATGGCTTCTTTACCCATAAAATAACACTTGGTTCAGAGAGCGGAGATCTGAGGCTTTAATTAAAGAAATGAGGACTACTGTACTGCCTGAAACTTAGGTGGTTGATAATCTATTTTGAAAGGTTTTTGGCTTTAGGAATGTTATAGACCTTCTGAGGAGAAGAATATTTGTGGAAATTAACAGAACTAAGGAAAAATTAAACAGAAAAGAAACGGTTTTTGGATGCTTTGTTCGTTATCCTGACCCAGCCTTGGTTGAAATGGTTGCTTGTATGGGTTGGGATTTTGTAGTGCTTGAAAGTGAGCACGGTTCTTTGGATCTTAGAACTTGTGAGAATATGGTGCGTTCTGCTAAGCGGTGGGGAGTCACTCCTATTGTACGTGTGACTACTAACTCACAATCAATCATTCTGCGTTTTTTAGAAACTGGAGCTCAGGGTATTATTGTTCCCCAAGTTAATTCACAAGAAGAGGCCAAACGGGCAGTTCAATCTGTAGAAAAGTCTTCTAGAGTGTTAACGAGTTCTTATGATGAAAAGGGTACTGTGAACCCTGTTGTTGTGCTTTATATAGAAACTGTAAAGGCAGTTAGTGAACTTACAGAAATATTAGAGGTAGACGGTATTGATGTTATTAATGTGGGACGCACGGATCTTTCTCAATCACTAGGTTTTCCAGGACAGCCAGGCCATCCAGAGATTCAAAAGACTCTTGATACCATCCTAACTTCAATGCATCAATCAAATATTGGGCTTGGAATAATGGCATCTGGAATCCAAGCTGCTCAATATTGGAAATCTAGAGGGGCTTGTTATATTACGGTCAATTTAGAAAATTTGTTGAAGTATTCGGTCAAACATTATCTAGATGTTGTCAGAGGATAAATTTCTGATGCACTAAACACCCTTTGGAATAGATAGGGGTCAGAGGGATAGAAAATTTCCCTATAGACTTTCAAAACCTCCAAGACCGTATGATCTTATGAATGCTTTAAGGGATCTGATCATTTATGAGTACAGATGTATTTTCAAATGAGACTTTTCAAGTAAGTAATAGCTTGCTCGACTGAATTATCATATTCCGTTGCGCTGAGTACCCCTGAACCGTGATCTTGTAAAAATTTTAGTAAATCGGGGGATATTTTTTCGGGGGTTTGTGCAGTTTTAAATCCTAAGGGTGTGCGATCAACGGGATTAACGAATTCTTGGGTAAGGTAGGCGTCATAGCCAACTTCATGAAGGGTTTCAATCAATTTCTTCCAATCATAACTACCCTCTCCAGGGGGGCGACGATTATTATCCGCAACATGAAAATCAATCAATCGTTTTCCCACGTTGCGAATGGCTTTTAAAGGATCAACTTCCTCGATATTCATGTGAAAGGCATCTAAAGCAACCCCTACTTCTGGACTAACTTCATCAGCTAGTGCAAGAGCTTGGTCATGACGGTTGATAAAATGAGTTTCAAATCGGTTCAAAGCTTCAATACCTACATCAATTTGAAGGTTAGCAGCAAAATCAGTAATTTCTTTGATACTCTCGATGGCCCACTTCCATTCTTCTTTCGGGGTAGCTACTCGTGATAAACGACCACATTCAGTTGGGAAAATAACAAAAATTGAACCATGGAGGGCATAGACCATTTGGATACAATTCTTCATATAACTTATTGTATCTTGACGTACTGACTCATTTTCGTGAACCAAATCGCGTCCTGGCATCATAATGCTATGTGATCCCCAGCAGGAAAGATTATACTTTTCGAGCAATTTATTGACGTGAGCTGTATCATATTTATGAGGTTCTCCACTGATCTCGATGCCATCATAGCCGAGACGATGGAGTCTTTCTAAGGTCGTTTCAATCGGTTCTTCACGCATCCAGTTATGCATAGCAAATTTCATAGGGTAATTCCTTTCAGGTTAGGGTTTGACAGACTCTATACCAAAGAGATAACAAACCGATTGAAATTTACAGCCATTTTATCTCAAGAATCAGCGGCAATCGACAAGAATATCTTGCTGATGGTTCCATGAAAGCAAAGTAGTCTTACTGTCAATGGATTTTATGGATTCCAAAAATAAACAAAAAACAGTTGTAGTCGTAGGTGCAGGTTTTGCGGGAGCTGCTATAGCTTTTCATTTAACTCGCTTGGGGATGGAAAGAGTTTTTGTTTTGGAACGAGAGAAATTTCCAGGTATGCATGCATCTGGAAAAAATGCAGCCATGATTAGACAGGTAGTACCTAATAAGTTGATTAGTGACCTAGCGCGTGGGGGAGCAGCTTTTCTCCGCAACTTGCCTCTAGATTGGCCTGTGGAAACTAAATTCGAACAAAATGGTTCGTTTTTTCTTGCATCAAAAAAGGATTCTGAAAAGATTCAGCAAGACGGAGCATATGCCAAGCAGTATGGTACCCTTACTGAATGGTGGCCAATAGAGCGAATTATTGAATTTATTCCAATTATAGAGGGATCCCCAGCAAGGGGTGGACTTTGGTGTCCTACGGATGGAGTAGTTGACATTCACAGTTTGATGCAAGGTTATTTAAGATCTGCTGTGATGAATGGTGCAGAATTAAAATTTTCAAGTACTATTAATAATATTGTTGTGCATCATGGGAGAGTTTGTGCAGTTCAGACTGAGTCAGAAGAGATTCCAGTTGATGTTGTAATTAATGCTGCAGGAGCTTGGGCTCCAGAACTGGGACGCTTGGCTGGATCTTTAAGTGTTCCTTTAACTCCTTATAGTCGACATTTATTTGTAACAAAGCCATTAGACTGGATAGAGTCAAAATGGCCAATTGTTTGGGATATCAGTCAAGAAATCTATTTTCGTCCAGAATCAGGGGGTCTCTTGCTTTGTCCTTGTGACGAAGAGGTTCAGGACCCTAACATAACAAAAAACGATCCATTGATTTTGAATATGCTAGCTGAAAAAGTTTCCCGTTTTTACCCAAGATTGTCTGATTTACCAATTCTTCGGTCTTGGTCAGGTTTGAGAACGTTGACTCCTGACAGGCAATTTTTAGTTGGGTGGGATCCTTGTGTAGAAGGATTTTTCTGGTTGGCAGGTTTAGGAGGACACGGAGTCACAGTTAGCTATTCAGTGGGATTATTAGCTGCTAGTTTAATTGTAGAAGGGAATAAGTCCCAATCAATAAATCAATTTTCTCCGAGCCGATTTTATTAAAGATTCAAGAATTAAATTATAGGAATATTCTAGATTATCTTCATTAGAGGAGGATGGTTATGAAAATCAAAGAGATTTTAAGATTTGTTTTGCCAGTACTTGTTGTTTTTATGATTCTAGCCTGCAGTGATGTGCAGGTTTCTAAAATGACAACCCCCACTAACCCTTTAGTTAATGAAAAAGAATGGTCTCA
>CAYWYX010000027.1:14263-30727 GCA_964462735.1 uncultured Acidobacteriota bacterium
TTTCTAAAATGACAACCCCCACTAACCCTTTAGTTAATGAAAAAGAATGGTCTCAGTGGCGTGGACCGGAACGTACTGGTTTATCTAAAGAGACGGGATTAATCAAGGTCTGGCCTGATGGAGGCCCTAAGCTTGTTTGGTCTGCTCAAATTTTGGGAGAGGGTTATGGAAGTGTAGCTATTCGTGGTAATCAGGTCCTTGTGCAAGGTACTCGGGAAAATCGTAGCGTTGTATTTTGTTTGAATAAAGATGATGGAAGCATCTACTGGATAGCTGATTTAGGAGATCGATTAGAACATGGCCGTGGCCATGGTCCACGAGGAACTCCCACGGTTGATGGAGATAAGATTTATGCACTAAGTGAAAATGGTGACCTAGCTTCTATCCAGAGTATGGATGGTAAGGTTCTTTGGCAAAGAAATATTCTTAAAGAATTTAACGGTAATAACCCTAACTGGCTTATCAGTGAATCACCATTAGTTGATGATCATCGATTGATTGTATCACCGGGAGGTGAAAAAGCTGGTGTGGTTGCTTTGGAGAAAGAATCAGGAAAAACCCTTTGGACAAGTAAAGAACTTAGTGACCAAGCTAGTTACTCTTCTTGTGTTATAGCGGATGTTCAGGGGATCAGAACTTTAATGACTTTTACGTCAAAGGCGGCTGTTGGTCTTTCAGTAGAAAATGGGAAGCTTCTTTGGCGATACGAGCCAGTAGCTAATCGAACCGCAAATGTTACCACCCCAATTTTTTATAAGGACAAAGTTTTTTATAGTTCGGCTTATGGAACAGGATGTGCACTACTTCAGTTAAAAGCTATGAACGGATCAATTGAGGCGAAAGAGATCTATTTTAATCGGGATATGATGAATCATCATGGTGGCATTGTTCTGGTCAACGATTATCTTTATGGTTTTTCCAATTCAATTCTAACCTGTATGGAATTCAATACAGGAAAGGTAATGTGGAAAGATCGCAGTGTTGGAAAAGGTTCTATTACTTATGCTGATGGACATCTTTATTTATTCAGTGAAAAAAATGTGGTTGGTTTGGTAGAAGCTAATCCAAAAGGATACAAGGAAAAGGGACGTTTTAAGGTTGAAGATCAGGAGTGGCCCACTTGGGCACATCCGGTTATTAATGATGGTCGATTATACATTCGCAATCAGGAAATGCTGTACTGCTACAACCTAATAAGCAGTTAATAGCAATACTTAGGAGATTATGTCCCACAGCTATTAATATCCTAGGGGCATTATTTTTAGTGAGCTTGCCATTCGAAGTGAAAGGATATGGTTTTTCATAGCTTTATGGTAAGGGTTACTATAAATCTCAATCAGATTAATGATGGTTATTGGTTACCGTATCTTTCCACGGGCTATTGAGGCTAATATTCCTAAAAAACAAAGGATAGAAAAGATTAAAAAAGCCATTCGAGTACTAACTAAGAACTGCTGGTAATATTCTTCCGTGATCTGTACTCTACCAATTTTTACCGAAAAGATAAGAGTAGTAATTCCCATACTCAACATCTGACCAGTTAGCCGCATTGTGCCAAGAGTAGCTGATGCAACTCCAAAATATTTCTTGTCTACTGAACTCATCACAGCATTTGTATTGGGCGAGGAAAAAAGAGCAAATCCTAAGCCTAGAATTGTTAAGTTTAGAATAATTAATGAAAGCATCATATCTCTAGAAATAAAACTAAATACAGAAAGTCCAATAACGGTCATGGCCATGCCTATCGAGGCAACAATTCTTGGTTCTATTCGATCTGAAAGTCTCCCAGCGAATGGCGAAACCAATGCCATTACAACTGGCTGAACCATGAGTATCATTCCTGCAATTTGTGGGGTGTATAGCTTGATGTATTGAAGATAGAGACTGATTAAAAAGCCAACGGCAAAAGTTGCGCTGTAGTGGACTAGGGTTGATAAGTTAGAAAAAGCAAAAACGGTACTAGTCTGAAAAATTCGAACATCGAGAAGGGGACTTGGAGAATTGTATTCCCAGACTATAAATCCAAAGAGGCCAATTAATCCGATTAGGGCAATGGTAATTCCGATATTATCAGGTAGTAGTGAGAGGCCATAAACCAATGCAGTAAGAGAGATACAGTAAGTTAACGATCCCAACAAATCAAATGATTCGCCCTTTGCATCGGCCCATTCGCCTTTTAGCTTAAACAAGATCAAAATAATAATAATCAAACCTAGGGGTACATGGATCAAAAAGACAAATCTCCAACCAAGGTAATGTGTTAAGAGACCTCCTAGGGGAGGTCCGAAACTTAGTCCTAGGTAGACAGCTGCGGCAGTCATTCCTAGTGCTTTGCCCCGTTCGTTCGATGGAAAGACAGAAGACAAGATCGCAATTCCAGTGCTAAAAATCATTGCTCCTCCCATTCCCTGTAATCCTCGGGATAATATTAAAATGAGACCAGAAGGTGAAATTGCTGAGACAAAGGAGGCCAATGTATAAGTAACAATGCCTAAGAAAAAGAAGAGTTTCCGACCATAAATATCGGCCAGTCTTCCAAAAGGAAGAAGAAACATGGCAGCTGTAAGTAAAAAAGAAGTGGCAACCCAACTGAGTGCAACGGCATCCATAGCAAAGTCTTTTCCAATAGCGGGTAAAGCAATATTTACTGAGGATCCCATGAAGGGAACAAAAAATGCTGCTAACATTGCAATCATTAGGGCGACTTTTTTGTCAGGAGTTTGATTCATTTGTTTTAGCAACCTGGACGAAAGAAATTTTGAATAACTATTGAGAGGCACATTTCTTCAGAGTGTTAATGAAGTTGATTGTATCGTAAATTTCCTAAGAGATAATTTTACGATGAGTGAGTTTCCTTTTTGATCAAGTTTTAGGCTACAGTTTGAAAAAACTCTCTTCCACCGATTGGCTTTTATGGAGGCATATAAGCGTGGGCTAGCTTCTGTCAATTTAGGTTAGATTGTATCAGATAAACAAGTTAGCAATTAGTTTTACACTGTGTGTAAACCCGGTTACTAGATTAGTAAGGAACCTCCGTTAACATGGATCGTTGATCCAGTAATATAACTTGAACCGGAACCCGATAAAAAGAGAACAGCTTCTGCTAATTCTTGGGATGTTCCCTGGCGTTTTAAAGGAGAGGCCTCCCGATAGCGTTTCTTATTTTCTTCTCCAAAACTTTCAGTAATAGGGGTGTCAATGCTTCCAGGGGAAATGACATTGGATAAAATACCCTCTGACGCAAACTGTTTAGCTAGATATTTGGACAGAGCAATGATACCAGCCTTACTTACTCCATAAGCCACATGTCCCGTAACACTTCCAATAAAGGCACCAACTGAAGAAATATGAATCAATCGTCCATACTTTTTTTCTCTCATGTAGGGCAAAACTGCCTGACTGCATAGAAAGGCACTGGTTAGATTTACGGACAGCAATTGGTTCCAATTCTCTAAAGTAGTTTCTTCCCAAGGAACCATTGGGCAAATACCAGCATTGTTGACGAGGATGTCAACCTGTCCGAAGCAATCTATAGTTTGCTGGACCATCTGGTTAACTGCTACCTGATCTGAGACATCCGTTTTTGAGATCAAAACCTTACTATCAAAGCGTTTTTCAAGATTAATTGATAGTTCATGCATCAGATCACTCTGTAGATCAGCAATAGTGAGTGCAGAGATGTTTTGCAAAGCAAAAAGTTCTGCAACACTTCGACCAATACCCGAAGCACCACCTGTAATGATAGCAACTTTATTTTTTAAGTCATTCATGGGTAGTTCTGGTATCTTGTCATCAACTACTACTCGTAATTAATTTGATTCAAGTTGAAGTGGGAAGTCCAGAGAGGATACAGGCAGTCTAAGAGGGAGAAATTAATAATCTGGAGTCGGAAATTAACACAGTAAAAATGAAAGCATATTATTCCTCACGATCTTGATATTGATTAAAGACCGTCATAAATCTTGTTGCTAACCCCCCTCCTCTTTTCATAGCTCCAGCCGTGAGTCCAGCTCCTTGAGCCCCTCCTGTTACTCCCGTAGCTGCTAGATTGCCAAGACCAGTATCTCCGATGTACTTTGTCATGATTCTTTCTTCCACCTTAGTGGGCAAATAAACGGATTCTTTGCCAATACCTTTTTTTGCGTAGTCAACCCATAACTGATATCCAGCGATATCATCATTTACAGGCATTTTTTCATCTCTTAGACGAATTCGAACAATTTGATAGTCACTTATATCAACCCAGCACCTTCCCTTATAGCCATAGGTAAGTGGATCTTTTTCAGGAAGATGAATCGTTCGGTTGGACGTTTTTTGAGATACCTTAAAACGGATGCGAATTGCTTGGCGACCATCAATTTTTTCTAGACGATCTAGTTCAAACTTGGATTCGGTTTTTGGGTAGAAAAGGCCGCCAACTGCCGAACGGAATACCCCGGATGATTGGGGTGGGACATCATTAAGGCTAAGATTCTTATAGTGTTTTTGTTTATTATAGAAGGACAGTTCATGGACGGTATAAGTTTCTTGCCTCCATCCACCTCCTCCAATTCGTATGAATCTTCTAGTAGCTTGATTACAGACAAAATCTGGTAAATTATTGGCTCGCTCAAATACTTTTGCACGAACGGCTTCTATAAACTGAGACCAGTTTTTCTTGGTAGGTAAAGTTCCTAATGGAAGCAGCTGAACCTCAACTGGTTTTGCAGCTTTAATTTTTTTTCGGGTAATCTTAGGAACACGTGCGGAAGCAATAAAATTAACCGACTGTTTTTTACAACGTAGCTTCTTGGGGAGCTGTGTTGTCTCATTACAGACAGCTTTTGAAAGTTCAGTGGGTCTTAGCACCGAACCATCCGGACTGCCAGTGGGTAAAACCCTTCCCTGGTCCCCTACTATGGATCCAGTTAAGTTAGCACCTCGCAGGTCAGTCTCACTCAAGTTGGTACCGGACAGAGACGCTCCAGTGAGATTGGAATTTCGTAAATCAGCACCTCTAAGGACCGCTCCATTGAGGATAGTTTCATTCAAATTGGCTTTAGTCAGGTCACAGTCAGTGAGATCTGCTCTAGTCAAGTCTGCTTGACTAAGATTAGCATTTTGAAGCTGTGCTCCTGTTAGGTTTGCTTGAGTCAGTAAGGCTTGAGAAAGAAGAGCTTCTTGTAAATTAGCCCCGATAAAATTTGCTCGATACATTTCAGCTTTTTTGAAATTTACCTGACGGAGATCGGATCTGACAAATTCAGTTTTGTCACAAAAACCACCTTCAAAGTTTAAGCCCTTTAAGATGGCATCACTGAGATTAGAAGAAGAAACCTCAGCTCCTGTCAAGTCAAGATTAGTTAGATCCAGACCACTCATATTGACTCCAAAAAGGATCGCCTTGGAAAACTTTGCTTGAGATACTGTGGCCTCTCTCATATCAGTATTCCGAATGATAGCTTCATTAAAGTTAGTCCCAGTGAGATTAGCCTTTTGAAGTTTTGACTTAGAGATATGAACGCTACTTAAATCTGCGTTGGTCAGATTAGCTTCTTGTAGGTCCGTTTGAGATAGAGTTGCCTCAGCTAAAATAGTACCCTCTAGGTTAGCTCTGCTTAAGTTAGCCCCACTCAAATCTACTCCACGTAGATTAGCTCCCTTTAAATTTTGATTTTTCAAATCTGTCCCACTTAGATCTTGATTTTGAAGATTGCCACATTCCCCGCGCAGATTAGCATTAAGGCCCTGGATCCCATTATCGTCTATACATCCTTTTTGCTTGCTGTGATATTTAAATTGAAGCGTAGTCTCAACAGTAGATAGGGGAGGCGTTAAAAAAGCTACAATCTGATTAAGTTTTGAATTTCCAGTTTCTGGCTCTCTTAAATCAGATTTTGAGGTACTAATTGGCAAGAGTGTAAAAAGAAAGAAAAAAATTACAGTTTTACTTGTGAGCAAAAAATGGGTGGTTCTACTCATCTGATTCATAATATCCCCTATACGGATTTGTCTAACCATGGCCTAATTTGCAACTAGCAGAATCCTTGGCCACCAACATTAAATGATTTTTATAATTTTCAATATTAATCTGTTTAATCTTTTAAGTCTAATCATTCTAAAATCACTTAGAATCTTGGACCATGATTATTTTTCCTTAAAATCCGAATTATTATATTAGACAAAAAAATCAAGTTGATGATTTAAAGAAGGTTACTTTTGTCGAAGTTGCCAACTTCGCCCAGGAAGATCAGTTTGGAATACCTCAATGTTTCCATTGTCTGCCAAGGTTACGTAACAAGTTTTCCCATCTGTACCGCCAAAAGCTAGATTTGATGGTTTTTTGCCGTTTAATTTAATTTCTCCTATAAGTGCCCCCTGCGGGGAAACTTTAGCCACAGTTCCCTTGCCGTGGCGGGTTATATAAAGATTCCCATCTATATCACAGCGCATCCCGTCCATGTTAAAGTCCGTGAAACGAATCAATAGTCTCTTGTTACTAATTTCCCCGGTAGGTGAGAGATCGTAAGCCCAAACATTTCTTTGAATACTTTCATTAACGTAGAGAGTCTGCTCATTAGGACTTACTTCAATACCATTAGTTGTGCCTGCATTTGGTTCAATCAATTTGACATTTCCCGAAGTGTCGATTCTCCATATTTGTCCAGTTGACTTATTCCATGCAGGATCACTTGCGTAAAGAATGTCATTAGCTCCAATAGCTAAATCATTCGGTTGGTTCATTTTTGGTTCATGAGCAAAAACACTAATCTCTAGGGTTTTCATGTTTATTTTAAGGATATTATGACCGGTATAGTCAGCTACCAACATCTCTTCATTACTGTTAAACCTAATGCCATTTCCTGTACTTCCTTTGGGTAGAGTAACAAAAATTTCACTTCGACCTTCTGGTGTTATTTTCCCAATGGTATGTTGCTGCTGATAGTTAACGGCATAAAGATTGCCTTCAGAATCGGTAGCTGGACCTTCAATTCCTGAAGTAAAGCCACCTTGCTTCGTCAAAACTTTACTATCCCAATCTTTTAGCAAAGAAGAAGCCGATGACAACATCGAGTTCCCTCCAGAATTTAGAAGTCCTGTTGTAGCGATTGCTCCAAATGTTCCTTTTTTAAGAAAAACACGTCGGGAGCAGTTCTCGGTCAACAAGTGTATTTTCATCTCACTTTTCTTATCTATGTTAATTATGTCTAATTATAACCTACTATTTTGAATAGAAGACATCATGTCTTGAAAATTTAGGGCTTAGTCTAATTTATCTTGTGCTTTCCGAAGATCGAGCAGTTTTGACTCAACTAATTTCACATTGTCATAAGTAATCATACCATCTTCTGGAATTTCCCGAATTACTTCAGCACCATGAGTTAATCCAATAGGTACTAATCTTTCTTCTCTTGCCACATCTGCTTTTTCGACCATTCCATAAGTAGCATAGCCACCTTCACCATCAAGTTTGGTACCTGGAGTCAACAGCTTTTTAGCTGCTGTAACTACCTCGGAAATTCGACCAATTATAGTTGCTACTGGTTCTTTATAAATCATCATCCGTGCAATACCAATTGCAACTTCATGTCCGATAAAGTGTTGGGGACGATAAATCATTGCATGCCTGCTCTTTTTCCCGATTATCATGCCGGTAATGTCTCCATAAGAACTCATTGATTCATATGCAAAATCAGTTTGACCTTCTACAACGGCATAAAGACCACCCCTTAAGTTTCTCTCTACAGATTGGCCGTTAGGGAAAATGGAGCTAACTGCTTCCACCACGCCGGTAGAGCTAAGAATTCCTCCTCGATCTTTATGACAAACAATATCCGGAATATTTCTTAAGTCAGCTGTTGGGAAATGCATTCCCCTCACATCTGGAATTAATCCAGTTGCATTAGAGAGAGCAGCCATTTCAATTGAATGTTTAGTGCCATCTAAAAAGGAACAAAACATGCTGGCATTATAATCTTTACCAGTAAAGCCATACATTTTTGGAACATCATCAGGATTGGCTTTGCGAAACTCTAGGCTAAACCGAGTTCCCTTTCCAGAAGATATGAGTTGGAATCCTAGGGTTCGTGCCCAGTCGCAAAGTTCACAAGCTAATGCAGGTTCATCTCCGTAGGCCATACTGTAAAGAACACCGGCTTTATCAGCCATGTTTTTTAGCAAATATCCCACCAAGACATCAGCTTCAACCGTTACCATCACTAGGTTTTTTTTGTTTTGGATTGCTTGGTAGGCATTGACAGCCCCTACCTCTGGAATACCTGTAGCTTCAACTATAATATCTAGGTCGCTTTCCAAGACCTCTTCAACCTGACTAGTCACTGCTGATATGTTCTTGTCAATAGATTCATGAATCTGTTTTACCGAGGTTGTAACCTGAATATGATCTTCAGAGATTCCACCAAGTTTTAAGGCACGAATACCTCGTTCTATGTTTAGGTCTGCAATAGCAGCAACTCGCATACCTTTAATGCGACAAGTCTGAGCAATTATCTGGGTCCCAAAAGTTCCAGCACCGATTATACCAACAGTGATGGGAGTTCCTTTTCTTTCTAAGTCAGCTAGTCTTTCATGAATCATGTGAGTTTTTCTCCTGAATTTAAGGACGATCCAATCAAAATATCTTTTATGCGATGAGCAACGATTTGAGCTTCACCAGGTTGTAACATCCAGACAGAAACTGTTAAACCCTGCTGATTTTCATGATGTATTACTTTGGGTTGTCCCCAGAGATGTGGCCCGACTGCAACAGCTGGATTGCCTTCTTGCAATTGGCGACGGGCGTCATTTGAGGTGAGGCGAATCTTTCTTAAGGTCCACTCAATACTAAGGTGAGGAACATGATTAGCAATTTCCGGAACAAAAACTTGCATTGTTAATCCTTCAATTGGAGATAAAATTGATATAATTTTATCTAGACAAGATTTTAAGAAACGTTTATTAGCTTCGTGGTCACTACCAAGATAACGTTCCACCGCGACGAGCAGTCCAACCATTTCTTCTTTACCAACTTTCATGCCTCGCCCAATACCTGACCAAGGGCTTCCATTATGTCTTGCAGCTAGAACTAAGTCCTTACGACCGACCAGTAATCCAGAACATTGAGGTCCCAAAAGTCCCTTCCCTCCGCTGAAAGTTACTAGATCAAATCCAAGATTGATGTATTTTGAAAGTCGATTTGGGGGAGGAATATCTGCTGCAGCATCATTGAATGTAGGAATGCCATATTTTTTACCCATTTTTACCCAGTTTGATCTGTCAATCTGACCTTTAGAATTGAGGGTATTAATAAAAAACAACATGGCTGTCTTTTCATTAATAGCGGCTTCTAATTCTTCCTTCGTTTCAACTCCAACAATGGTAGTTCCTACTAGGCGGATTTGTGCTTCATAGCTATATCGATGTGCTTTTTGAATGATAACTTGGTTTTTCATACCTGTAGTGTCAGGAAGCTGTTGAATTTTTTTTGGATCTCCTCCCGTTACACATGCAGCTGTACCCAATGTGATAGCTCCAGCAGCGCCGCTAGTAATAGTAGCTGCTTCAACTCCTATTAGCTGGGCAAGACGTTCACCAATTTTTTGGTGTAATTCAGATAGGGATACAAAATACTGACCAGCTTCTTCCATGGCTGCGACTATATCCGGGGGCATGATTGACCCACCAAGTCGAGTAACGGTTCCAAAGGCATTAATGACTGTTGTTACGCCCAGTTGGGCATAAATGTTTTTTTGATGATTTGATAGAAAAGAATTAAAGCGCCGATTACTAGATTTATCTAAAAATGCAGCAGGAGCTGAGAGCCAACCGCTGTTAGTTAAAAATTCACGGCGCCGAAGGAACTTATGTGCACGGCCCATTTATTTTCCCTTTGCTTTGTAAATCCTAGATGCATCATCCTGAGGATTATAGCCAAGTTCTATTTGAGCATTTGAGATATCCCAAAAAGCTCCTTTATTGTTGGAAATTCCATAGTAAATGCCAAAAGAAATGTTGGAGTCTAAACTTTTTTCAACCAGTTGAATAAGATCACGGTGACTTAGCCAGGTTCGTTTAAAACGTAGGTTTTCTGTAGGGTCATCATCTGCGCTAACCGATCCAATTCGGAGGCATATTGATTCCATTCCCCATCGGGCACAATAATATCGAGCGAGAATCTCACCAAAAGCTTTGCTCACACCGTAGTCACTATCAGGTCTAATGGGGTCTTTGACAGAGATTTTCACTGGCTCGGTCTGTAAATGAAGGTATAAATTGGGATGGAAGCCTTCATATCCTCCAGTTACATGGTTTGAACTAGCAAAAATAATTTGGTTCACTCGGGCTTGCCTGGCAGCTTCAAAGATGTTTCGAGTGCCTTCTATATTAACCTGAAGAATAGGTGTCCAAGCTGTGTCTACTTGAATTTGTGCGGCTAAATGAATAACTTTGTCGGGGCCTATTTTTTTAAAAAGCTCTGAGACATCTTGAAAATTAGTTACATCAGTTCTATAAATCTCTTCTGAATAAGGAGGGGTCAGATCTAAACCGTAAACGTCATAAATTCGTGCTAAAGGGTTTCGGATGATTTTTCCTATCAGACCATTGATTCCAGTGATAAGTAATTTTGGCTTAGGCATAGTTTATTTTCTTTAGAGAACACTAGTGATTTGGCCCAACTTCTATTTCATACGAGATATCAAAATTTCCAAAATCACAATCTTTTCTAGTTCTAAGGGTTGTGATTGTATCTAAAGTTGGTATCGTTGTACTTTAGCAAGTTCATCCCATGAATCCAAGTTCGAGTTCTGTATAATAAAGTCTAGATCTGATTTAATAACGAAAAATAAATTTTTCAGGGGTTTTCTATTTGACATCATATTATTGCCAGAATCTATACTGTCTATTAAATATTTTCTACTTTTAATGTGGTGTTTAATTTTTTCTAAATGTAAACAGCTAAAAACCCTTGGCTATAATCTGGGTAGTATTAACTGAAATTTTTCGTTTAGGAACCTAAAAGGAGAACCCATGTCTTTCTTTCAAGAGAGCATGCTTGAATTAATTACAGAGACATCAACGAATCTACCTCCAGATGTTAGACAGGCTATGGCTGAGAGTCTCCAAACTGAGTCCCCAACTAATCAAGCGTCCCAGGCCTTAAATGTAATTGCAACAAACATTGACATCGCTTCTCAAAACAAGGGTCCTATTTGTCAGGATACGGGGATGCCGACTTTTGAGATAAAAACACCGGTAGGGACCAATCAACTCTCATTAAAGGAGGATATTAGGCAAGCAATTGCTCACGCTACCCGCTTGGGAAAACTTCGTCCTAACTCAGTAGACTCGTTGACTGGGGAAAATAGTGGGGATAATTTAGGACCAGGTACTCCAATTATTCATTTTGAACAATGGGAAAATGATAAAGAAATTGAGGTTAAACTCATCCTTAAAGGGGGAGGATGTGAAAACAAGAATATTCAATATTCAGTTCCCTGTGAATTGCCCCACTTAGGAAGGGCTGATCGTAACTTAGATGGCGTGCGAAAATGTATATTGCATGCTGTTTGGCAAGCGCAGGGACAAGGCTGCAGCGCTGGAGCGATTGGGGTTTGTATTGGAGGAGATCGAACTTCTGGATATTCCTATGCCAAGGAGCAGCTTTTTCGGACTTTAGATGATACTAATCCGAATTCAAACCTAGCTAAGCTGGAAGATTATGTAATGAGTGCTGCTAATACCCTTGGTATAGGCACTATGGGTTTTGGTGGTCAGGTTACACTTTTAGGGTGTAAAGTTGGTATGTTAAACCGCCTACCGGCTAGTTTTTTTGTCTCAGTAGCCTATGATTGTTGGGCCTTTCGTCGTTTAGGAATAGTCCTTAATGCTCAAACTGGAGCCATTAAACGCTGGCTTTATAAGGCAGAAAACCCTGTTATTCCAGTAGCTGTTAAAGAAGGATTTTCCATAACGGGTCAGGAAGTAAGATTGGACGTACCAATTACTCAAGAACAGGTTAAGCAACTGAAAGTGGGGGATTTAGTATTAGTAAATGGAGAGATATATACTGGTCGTGATGCTGTCCATATGCACCTGACAAAAAATGATGCTCCAGTAAAACTAGATGGAACGGTGCTTTATCATTGTGGTCCTGTTGTTCAAAAAAATAATGGTAAATATTTAATTACGGCAGCAGGGCCAACAACCAGTATTAGAGAAGAACCTTATCAAGCAAATATTATTAAGCGATTTGGTATTCGAGCTGTGATGGGTAAGGGGGGCATGGGACTAAAAACACTGAGGGGACTCCAGGAATCAGGGGCTGTTTACCTCAATGCTATAGGGGGAGCTGCTCAATATTATTCAAGATGTATTGAAGAAGTGCTGAATGTTCATCTACTTGAATTTGGAACTCCCGAGGCCATGTGGCATTTACGTGTCAAAGACTTCCCGGCTATTGTTACAATGGATTCCCATGGCAATTCGTTGCATGCTGATATTGAAAAATCCTCTGGTATGCTTCTCGGGAAATTAGCCGATCCAGTTTTTGACTGAATTTTTTTGAAACACTTGAGTGTATTACAACAAGCGGGAGTAATTCAGCGGTAGAATGCCAGCTTCCCAAGCTGGACGTCGCGGGTTCGATTCCCGTCTCCCGCTCCATTTTTAGTGAATTAATTGTCGATCTATCTTTGAACTGAAGAAAGGTATTTTTACATGAAGTTCTTGGTATGTAATTCTGACAGAGTAGCAGCTTGTTCTTTACTGAAACCTAAACGGAGCAGTTGATTCCGTCTTCCACTGTCCATATCTTGAATAAGTTTGGTAACTTGCTGGCTTCCCTTACGCAAAGCTTGGTGGCTCCATCCTCCCGCTGTAATAAGAGTGAGTGCATCCATAACTTCCTGATTAAGTCCAACTATGTGTTGTAAGGCATCATGCCTACGATGCACTGACTGGTTGAGCCGATCAAGTAAATAGGGGTCATGTTTTACTGATTCTTTCAAATGAGCAACTCCAAAAGCAACGTGCCGTGCCTCATCATTTGCAGCTAGTCTAGTCATAGTTTGTGTGACAGGATCTGGTGCGTGGTGTTCGAGAAACCGAAGTAACGTGAGGAAAGTTCCTTCTCCCATCACAGAGAGCAAAAAAGACGCGATGGCAAAATCGGGCTCATCCACCAAGGTTTTAAGAGAAGCCTGGCCACCGACAGTCGAGATGCCAAGCTTATCTCTTTTGAGCAGTGCACGCCGGGTAAATACTTCCACATGCCGAGCTTCATCGGCTGCCTGAATAGCGAGTAGCTGCATAACCTCTCGAAAATGAGGATGTAATTGTGCAACGAAGCGACTCGGCACTATTAAAGCCGCGGCTTCGTTTTCGATTAGATAGGTCATTAATTGGACAACAGCATCCTCAACCTCTGTTTGAAGTTCAAACTTGGTATTCCACGGGATAGCTGTATTGGGATCCCACTGTGCTGAGACGGCCTGAGCATAAAGCCGTACCGCTTCATCAGCCCAAACCTGGGATTTCTTGGTCAATTGAAAGTTAAACTCCGGTGTTCCGTCTTCGATAACTGCACCACGTGCAGCTAATCCCCAGCTTTGTGAAGCTGTTTCAGCTATACTTTCTGGTTTAAATGGATCGGGGTCTCCAGTTTGTTTAGCTCCTTGCCAGCGTTTAAACTCAGCAGCTCCACGGCACAGTTTGAATCGATTTGATTCCGTAGATGTTTTGATCCGATGTCCCTCTATTCGAGCCCATGCTTCTAAGTGGACTTCAAGATCTGGGTCTTGTCCACAAATGACAATTTCTTTGCCAATATTAAGTTTGCCAATTGCTCGCTTAACTAATAAGTGCCCCCCTTCGGTAAAGCGAAGATCACCAAGGTCAAGTTGGTTCATAAATTAAATCTCCTGATGAATGGCTCTAGTGTTCCAAATCTCTTGACCGCTGTTTCTAGTTGCTGATAACCAGTAGTGCGGCCCGGCAACCATTGTTTTAATCCTTCAAGATCTAATAACGGACGAACGTTTGGGTCCGAGTACGACATCTCTAGAAGTAACTTCCGAAAATGCTTAATTAATTTAGTACAGTTACCTTCTAGAACAGTGAAATTACAGTGATCATAGTGAGGGGTGCGATCCAGTACTCTTACAGAACTCGAAGGAAGACTCCCATCTAGTGAGAATGCTAGGTAATTAGAATCAATGAGACAAGCTGCATCAATGGTCCCAGATAATAATGCCTGAGCTGCCTTTCTTTCCCCTCCTATGTGGTCTCCATGCTTACCTGGAAGAACATCATACTCAACAACTTCAATCTGCTTGTTAGGATCCAATCCAGAATTAGCTATATAATTAAGAGGAATAAGACATGCTTGTGGTGAATCCTTTGCACCAACCCCGATTCGCCTATCTTTCAGTTCAGCAAGTTTATTTAATCGTGAATCATCCTTTACGATGATGACTGAAGTTAGATCACAATCGGTATCTCGCATACAAATTGCTTCAGATCGTTGTCCCATCTTTTTGGCTATACACTCTACTTGTAGCCATGCAAGCGGTGAATTCCATCCGACGTCAATATGTCCAGCCAGCAGTGCTTCCACCTGTTGCTCATAATTAGAATAGAGGATGTAGTCGAAATCTAGCTGCTTTTGAGAAAAATATTGGCGAAATCCTTCCCAAATATTAACTACCTTAGGATCATAGGCAACAGCTCCCATCAATAGTGTTGTTCTTTTATTCATGAGAACAACTCCATGCCACAAACGGCTTTACCGATGAAATCATATAAAATGTCTGTAGTGGGCCCCATTATTCCAGTTGCACGTGCCTCCCGGAAATACCGTTCCACAGCAACATCCTTTCGAAATGCAGCTCCACCGCAGATTCTCATTGCTAGGTCTAGAACTTGGGTGACTGATTCTCCTGCAGCTGCTTTAGATTCAAGCACCTGAAAGAGTGCATTGGTCCTGTCATTTTCAACGGCAGATACTGCTTCAAGCAGCAAAGAACGACTTGCATCAGTAAGAACCTTCATTCTTCCAATATAATTTCGAATCGTTGGTAAATCTGCAAGAGATGATGGAATATGTTCATATTGGGTATTAGTGGCATGGCTAGCAGTTCGATCTATAGCTGCTTGCATAAATCCAACTGAAGCTGCCGCATTACATAGGCAGAACATTGGGAGGACAATTTTTATCATAGTATTAAAACCACTACCATCAGGGCCTAACCTGGCAGAGAAGGGAACTTTTACTTTACTAGCAACAATTGAAGAGGAGTTGTTGCCGCGTAGGCCGAGACCGTTGAATACTCCGTCGATACTGAGTCCATCTGAGTTAGCAGGGACAAGCCAAAGGGTGGATCTCCCTTTACTCTCAACTGGCTGTGAGGACCAAATGTAAGCAGTTGCTTGGGTCGCTGAGGTTACCCAGCTTTTATGTGCGTCTAGGGCTACAGTGTTACCATTGCGAGATGCAGTGCCGGTTGGTGTCCAGAAGTGACTCCTGGAACTAGATTCGCTAAAGGCTAAGGTACTTAAGTGTTGTCCTCTTGCAGCAGCCTTTCTGACATCTTTAGAGGCAAAAGCTTCAAGTACAGCTGTACCTGAAAAATGCATCATGACTACCATGGCAGTTGATCCGCATTCTTTTCCAATACGCTCCACGATGGTTGTCGCACCACGAATCCCTAATCCTAATCCATCAACTTCTGGTGAACTAACAGAACCTAGTAACCCAGAATTTTTCAGTGTATTAATTGATTTTTTTGGAAAAATACCATTCCTATCAATTTCTTCTGCCTCGGCTGCTATAGTTGTTGTACAGATTTCTTCCAAAATCTCAGTATAGTTTTTCGAATTTGTCTTCATTGCTAATCTGGGGATTTAAGTTATTAACCGAAAAAAATAATACTAAAGAGATATCCCCCAAAAGAATCAAATAGTAAATAGCTATTTTCGTTCCAGCAAAATTTTCTCAGCTTCCAGACGTTTAAAGATGGCCCGGTATTCAGGGGTACCGTCATCATCCCAGTAGTCGGTAGAAAGGGGAGAATCAAAACTCATGGGGATGAGCCGCCACCGGTGGGGTAAAACCATCAAGTGGCGTGTTTCAGGGGGACGCATCAGGTTATACATGATGGTGCCGTTTTTAAACCGGGTCCTTAGAATGTAAGGGGGTTGTTCAGGAGGCCTGTTCCGCTTGAGTTGTTCAAGAGCTTCCCGGTCCAGGGTAACTCCTAAACCAGGACCTTCCGGAACCCGCAGGAATCCATTAACCGGTTCCAGTCGTTCCTTAACAACATCCGAATCAAGAATCTCAGAACCATTACCAAAATGGAAGTTTGCCGTTTTAAAGGATGCCTGCATATGAGCAACCATAGCCCGGGTAATTTGTCCCCCCCCCCATTGAATGGTAAAGGGCACATTTGCCGCAGCAAATAGGCCGGCTCGCCGCATGACAATACCAAG